>JBBRMC010000162.1:0-7240 GCA_038231055.1 Leptolyngbyales cyanobacterium | reverse complement strand
TTCCGACGGAAGTCTGAGACGTGCCTATGAAAAGGGTCAAATCATTGAGGAGCCGGATGAGGTTAACGTCTCAAGTCCGGTTCTGAAGACAAGTGGCTCCTGTGAAGGGGTCACTTAGTTTAATAAAGCTACGGGAACGCCAGACATTACCTGTGAGTGTCTGAAATTGTCTTCAGTGGGTAGATTGGGAACGTTATCCCCCTCAAAAACCTCCGTTTGCGAGAAGGTCAGAGCGTCGCTTGAACCTCGACAGCGGAATAAGGCTTTCAGCCTCTCTAAACCCATCTCAGTATCAATCCTTCAGACCTTCTGTGTACCAATGAGTTCTGAGAGCCTCAACCGTTACATCAGTGAGGCATCTCTGGCGAAGTTTGAGACCTTCAGAACTCGTTGAGGCGCGCTCGTCCTTCTGACCGTCTCAAAATCGAGCGTTTAATTTACATATAGCTGTAGCGACCCGCAATCATAAATCATCAAACCCGCAATCATCGCGATTTTGAACCCACATTAACTGCAACTATCCGGTCGCTCAAACCCACATTAACTGCACCTATAATTTGAGGTGGGTAAAGTAAAGAAAAGGGACGTTTTCTTTACTCTGTCACAGAACTATTTACCACAACGGCAAACCGCCATTTGCGTAATAAATTAACTCAATAAAGAAATCAAAATCAAGATATACTTGCCGTAAATGAGTATATTTACTTTCTGTCGTGCTAATTGGCTATGCTCGTGTTTCAACTGACGACCAGCTCCTCGATCTGCAACAAGACGCACTCACTAAAGTTGGCTGCGAAAGAATTTTTACAGATCGTGGGTTAATGGCTGGGTTGCCAATCTAGCTCTGCAATTGAATTTGGGCACCTCAATTTATAGGTGCAGTTAATGTGGGTCGGAATGGATGATTGTGGGTGGGTTGCAATTAATCTGGGTTCAGTTGCAGTTAATGCGGGTTTGAGCGACCGGATAGTTGCAGTTAATGTGGGTTCAAAATCGCGATGATTGCGGGTTTGATGATTTATGATTGCGGGTCGCTACATATACAGGTTAATCTCAACAACCTTTAGATTGCCGGGCGGTGACTCAAGCTTTGATCGCAGTTTGAGAATGTGCTGCTGTACCAATGGCTCATACTCTGGGTCGTAATCAAAAATATAGAAACCTATCTCGTTGCCAATGCCTTGATTTCCTAGCAAGTGAGGGGATTGTAAGGCAGGCAGTAGGGCATTGAGTCGTTGTTGGATCGTCAGTAAGGACATCCGTTCTAACCTTTCGATAGTTTTTCAACTCAAATACCAAGTTTGAATTGAATGGAGACAGATGAAAACATCAACAGGCGCTCCTGCTGTAGCATTCCCACTATCTTGGCACTACTCTTCAGCATCGTCATTATCAAAATGCTCGTAGTGGGTAATCTTCAAATAGAGTGGCTGGGAAATAACAGCTAGGTGAAGCAGTGCTGCTTTCACTTGAGCGGCGCTCACAGAGCTACCAAATAGAGACTTTTTGCATACCCCCCGAAAAGGTACATTCCAGAATAAGATAAGCGAGTCTCATTCCAAGAAACACTCTGCTCGTTATGGCAGGGCTGTTTCATTGTCACCAGGAGATCTCTGGAAGTCGTAATCCCTCGGTTGTGAGGTTCAAAAAATTCAAGACTGCTAAACGAGAGAATCGAGTGTCTAGATTTCTATTTCTGACAATGAAACAGCCCTGCCTCCTGACCCCTTCTCGCGTTGACTCTGTTGCTAAGAAATTGGGCTAGAGAATCTTGCTAAATCTACACTTCATTATGAAATCAAACTGACCCTTTTTAGATATAAAAATGAAATCAAATTGACATCATTAAGATATCAATCTAGCATCTATCTATTCAGATGTCTCCCGATCGAGCTTTTCATAAATCGCCTCCAAAATCCACTGGTGACGACTAGGAGCAGGACGACGACTCTTAACCGTTTCATCAACTCGTTTGAGTAGGTCTACAGGTAGGCGCAGCTTCAAGCCCTTCACTTCTTCATCAGTGGCTTCCTCGACTGGCTGTGGTGCCACAACTTGAGGGGCTGATCCGCCTTCCTGGATAAATTCATCGACATTTGCTGGCTTTCGTCTAACAACCATGTGATTTCACCTTGACCTCTTTAAGGACTCTAAAAAATGTCTATTTTATCTCTAAATGATTCTACTGTGATGTCATTTAGGCATCAAATAGAAGTTTATAGAGCTTTTTAATCTCCGCAATCGCTTTTGAGTCTAAGGGCTTAAATTCGGTCACGGCTAGCCCATTAGAGGCTGCCGATCGAAATGCTTTTCGGTTTCCCAATGGAGCATCCACAAACTCCAGACCGGGCGTGTCCTTGGCGATCGCTGCCGCATCTGAGTTATCCGAACCTTTGGCATCTGCACGGTTAATAATGCAGACGGCTTTTAGATTCTCATTGAAGGCACGAGCTTCTTCGACTAGCTTGCCGACACTCTCTAATGTCCAGACATCAAAGGAGCCAGGAAGAAAGGGAATCACATAGACATCTGCCATTGAGAGAGCTGCTCTCTGTCCTGCCGTGTCTCGACCTCCCACATCGATCACCACGTCATCATATTTTTTTGCCATCCTCAGAACTTCAGACCGAACTGCCGCCCCATACAGTTTGATGGAGGTGTAGCCCGCTCCCTCCTCTACCAAAGTTTCATTACGAACGGCTGTGAAGTCTGAAGCTGTGCCTTGATCATCCGCATCGACGAGCAGCACATCCATTCCCTGGTTGGCTCTCATTACGGTCATGTTGGTCGCGATCGTGGATTTGCCCACTCCGCCCTTGATGCCGCCACAGACAAGAATCATTGTGATGTCCTCATAGACTCTCAAGGACATTTATAGGATGTAAGGCTTACATCGTCAAGATGTCAATGTGATATCACTAAGATATCTTTCAAGAATTATATTCCATCAAAAAAGACACAACCTACCGCGGTTGTGTCTTCTCGTCTTATTCACCGGACTGTTAGAGACAAATAGACTTAGCTTGCCTTCTAAAAATTCATACCCGCTAGAGGCTTGCATCCTTCAAAACTCACCGCGTCCTCATCGAGAAAGCCTGCAATCATCATCTCAATCACTAATTCAATCGGATACTCAATCTGGGCAGCATAAGCGCGAAGTCCTAGCTGGATTTTTTCAGGCAGTGTATTGAGGATGATTTCAGCAGTTTCGGGGGTGAGATGTTCTATCATGCTTTTCGTCCCGGTTTACAGTCAGCAAACCCGATCGCGTTGGGATCGAGGTATCCTGTGATCGCCATTTCCACGATCGCCTCAACAGGGTAGTCAATTTCAGCAGCACGGGCGATAATTGCTGCTCTAATTCGCTCTGGTAGCTGTTCCAAGATGACCTGCCCCGCTACCGGAGATAGCTGCTCATACTGATTGGAGGTTGTTTGCATGGGTTACTCCATTGGAATTTGAGCGTTATAGGGCGGTTCTGTAGCTCTCAGAATCATCCCCTCTAGCTCTGATAATAACGCTGGGTTTCCCCACCGACCTAGAATTTGAAAAATAATCCGCACATCAGCAGGGTTGTAAAGATCAAGCCAAGCCCAAAGAAAGGCTTTGTGACCTCCGTTGAACCGGATTGCGAGATTATTCGTTTTCCCAATATACAAAACCCCGTAGGAACGATGACGAACCGCGTAGATGCCAGGGCGACTGGGCAGTGATGCAAACTCACGGGTAATTTCAATTGCCTCATCAAAGTCTGAAAAGGCAAGATAATTCATTATTTCTGTAGCGTCACTCATCAGGTTGGGTCTTCTTGCTCAATTCAACTTCTTCACGTCCCACAGCCTCGATCAAGTCTGAGCGAGATTTATAGCCTAATGCCTTGGCAGTCCTATCTAGCCCATCCCAAGCAGAAGGACTCACCATGACGTTATGGCGCTCTTTGATTTCATCTCGATCGGCAGGAACGCCTTTAACTCTGGGCATTTGAGCCTTGGATACAAACTGATTCATGATCACATACACACGCTTTTGGTAGGTATCCACACACTTTAGATCGATATAGAGCTTAAAGTGAATGTATACACACCTATTGATCTCTTGTGAAAGAGTGTGTATGCTTTCAATTGGTCGGAATTTCCAAGAATTCTTAGAAATTCCAACTACTAAGCAGGGCTGTAGTCCTCAGAAATTCCAAAACTTCCTAGAAATTCCAAGGAGAAATTATGACGACTGAACACCATACAAGTGTGGAAGTGTCGATCGGACAAATGGCGGAGAAGTGGGGTGTGAGTGAGAAGACAATCGAGAACTGGACTGAATTCAGCTTTCAGGCATTCGGTCACTCCATTCCTAAGCGTGGAGCGTTTTACCACGTCGATATATTCTTGCTTGACCTCGTAGGGATGCACGTTTCTAAAAGGGCACCTGAGTTTTATCGGCAGACCGGGGAATCAAAGCGACTCAAGGGGGCTGACTTTGTGGAGAAGGTGCGCTCCTGCTTTGAGGTAAAAAATTTCAATAAGTTCTCGAAAGTTCCAGGATTTCTAGAAGTTCTCGAAATTCTGGCACAGACCCGCAGCGATGAAGCGGTTGAGAGCGATGACGACGACCAAGATCTGAATGATGCTACCTACGCCTCCATGTCTGCGATCGTGCGGTCAACTACCTCGGAGATCGGGCAGTTCAAGCAGGCAATTTTGAGAAATGAAGATCAAGAGCTTCAAGAGCTTGCAGACACGATTAAGAACACGAAGACGCGACGGCTGAAAAAGCTTGCTGCACTGCTAGGAGTAACGGTTGAGCAAATCCAAACGGATTCAGATGTCCATCAGCTTGCAACCACAACGTACAAGCCCTCGTCCTTTCGCCGTTAATCGCAGACTGTTCAATCGTCAACTGATCAAACTCATTTTGATGATGCTCTGTGTCATCGCTTCAACTTATTTACTGAGAGATATTCATGGACAGAACTCAAATTCTTCTTTGTCTCGCGATCGGTAATCTATCCGGTGCGCTGCTTTACAACCCGCCCGTCCGTGCTTGGGACTTAGCAAGCTGGGTGACGGACTCAATCAATGGTATCCACGATTCATTAGCACCCGGCAGACGTGAGGCTCAGACCCCGTTACCTGTGCCACAAAGACAACCACCCATTGGGAACTCCGCAACCATACAACCGTGTGCGGCTCCACCACCAACCTCGACTTCCTCTCCTAGCGCGGCTCCTTCTCCAGTGCAAAAAAAGGTTGAGGAACCCGCAGATCGAACCATTTGGCTAGCGTCTCGATTGAAATATCCCCAATCCTTGAAAGCGATCGTTGATCGGTTCGGTACGCCTAGCATTTCAACCTGGGATACTCCTCGATCGTTCACCAGCTATACCACCCAGACAGGACGAACTCTTACCTTCGAGGTGAATAGCTTCCTAGATAAGCCTGATGTCGTAATAGGTTACAGCCTTCAATAACCAGGGCAGAGCTACCAACTACACACCCTGGCCATCCCCCAACTACAGAATCGAGGTTCTTTTATCATGTCAAACTTTCTCACGGCTGCACTCGTTGCAGCACTCTTGACTTTGAGCGTTTCCAACACTCAAGCTAACCCCACTCAAAGCGGGTGTGTTTCTATTTCAAAGGCACAGTACAAACAGATTCAACAGCTTCCACGTGCAAGTCAAGCCACCCTTGAGCGAGTATTGGGCGCTTCATGCCAGCTATCCGGTTATGGAAATGGGTTCAGTGCCTGTGGGTACGAGCTCAAGTACGATGCTCAACACTGGTTGGTCATCGTCTACCAAAACGGCAAAGTCTACAAGTCAAAGGTTCTCCCTCTTGGAATGGGACTGAGAGAAGGATGAAACATCTACTTGTGATGATCGCCTTCTTGCTGGTTGCCTGTGAGCCGAATGAACTGTATCCGGCGGGTGGGGCAATTCCTCTGAGTGGTGGCAATAGTGGCAGCTATACAGCTCCTGCTCCAGCAAAAAATTTTGCTCCCATGATGCAAGACCCAGAGGGAAAGCTATCAGATGCTAGTGCAACCATTTACGCTGGATCTCTAGATGACGCTTTAAACAAGTGTCAGCAAACCGCGAAAAATCTGAGCGATCAGAATACGATCGTCTCGTGTCTTGGTTGTAAGCTGATGACCAGTGCTAAAACAGGGCGGTATGCTTGTACTTATCGAACGGAAACGAGGTAGGCCATGAAAGAAACCTTTCACCCGATCCAGGGCAAACGGGGTGAGTTTCGAGTTGCACTTGACTTGACCGAATTGGGCGATCACGGTTGGGACGTTCTATCTCTGTCTCAAGAGTTGGGATTTGACAAGCCTCAATTTCAGGCCCATGTCCGTCCCTCAGGAGCCGTGGAAGTGTGGGCAATCATTTTGCAGCAATTCCACCCCTATGAGGCAGATACACGGCATATCGTTGAACCTTGGGATGACCAGTTATCTCGACTCTCACAAGCTTGTGAGCCAGACGCAAATCTCAAACTCGTGATTCTGCACAACTTTGCTGACTACCTAGAAGAAGCTGCATAGCTGAAAGTTACAGTGAATATTTGATGGGCGTTTGTGCAACTGAACATAAACCAAGCTCAATTAAGACCCTTCCACCAGCGAGGGTCTTTTTTCATGGCTTTTACTCAACCTTGAACCTACTCTGGTTCTCTAGGAGGCAGAGATTCTTCTGATATCTAAAAAGTATCATTGTGATGTCACAAATAAAGGCTGTCCCCTGATATTTCACCAGAGAGCGACTCAATTAAGCGCCAGCTTTCTGTCTGCCCGGCTGTTACGGGAGCTTACCGTCAAGCTTACATCGTTCATCGTAAGACCAATCGCTTCATTAGCAAGGCGGTCAGCAACCGCCTCTAGAACCTCGCTTAAAATGGCTTGATCTGTTGGTTGATGAATCAAATATTTCAGAAGCGCAATTCTCTCAGTGTCCGGCAACTGAGCAAGCAGTGTCAGAACTTCCTGCAATTGGGGAGATTGACTATCGTTAGTGTCTTTATTTTTTCGCCATTGGCAAGAGAAAAACAACTAGCTAGACAGTAGGGAGAGTCAAGCGTTGAGAGCAGTCTCCCATGAATATCGGCGTTCCCGTAGCAAATGGATCAAAAACAACGCCAAGCCTGAAAGCCTCTCTGTGATTGACTTGCGGTAGTTGAGTTCTCGGTTTGCCTAAAGCCAAAAACCGCTCGATGAATCGGTTTCCTAATCTCTCGATTAGGCT
>JBBRMC010000161.1:0-7251 GCA_038231055.1 Leptolyngbyales cyanobacterium | reverse complement strand
GATTTCAGCAACTGAGGGCATCGGCATCGGCACGATTAAAAACGACGATCTCCAACCGACGATCGGCATTGACCAGAAAATCAGCATCACCGAAGGCACCAGCGGTACCCTTACCGTCAGCCTTTCTAACCCCAGCACTCAAACTGTCACCGTTCGCTATGACTCAGCGGATGGCACGGCAACGATCGCCGATAGCGATTACACCTCAGCATCCGGAATACTCACCTTCAACCCTGGTGAACTTAATAAAACGATCACCGTCTCGACCATAGCCGACACTAAATTTGAAGGCGACGAAGACTTCACCGTCACGCTGAGCCAAGCTGGAAATGCAGATATCTCACCAGTTTCGGGGCAGGGGACAATTACAATTCTCAATGATGACTCTCGTCCTACCATCAGCATCGACAACCTTTCTCAAAACGAAGGCAATAGTGGTACCACTGCTTATGTGTTTACGGCAAGTCTCTCAAATGCTAGCACTGAGACGATTACGGTTAACTATGCCACGAGCGACGGTTCAGCAACTTTGGCGAACAGCGATTATGCCAGCGCTTTTGGGACGCTCACCTTTAACCCCGGTGACTTGAGCCAGAAAATCACGGTTTTGGCGAATGGCGATACTACCTTTGAGCCAGACGAAAGCTTTAACGTCACTCTCAGCGCTGTAACCAACGCTATGATCTCTGCTGCTGCCGGAGTCGGGAAAGGCACCTTACTCAACGATGACAATCCGCCTCGCCCCACCATTCGCATTGATAGTGGAGTGACTCAAAACGAGGGCAACCTAGGTGACACTCCAGCCTATGTGTTTAACGTGATGCTCTCGACGAGTTCGCTTCAAACGGTGACAGTCGGCTACACCACGAAAGATAATTCTGCAACGACACTTGATAACGATTACATCGCTCAGTCTGGTATTCTCACCTTTGCACCAGGCACCCTCAGCCAAAAAATTACGGTATTGGCGATCGGAGACGACACTCTAGAAAGTGATGAAAGTTTCTTGATCGATCTGCAAAACCCCAGCAGCAATGCCGATATCTCAAGTGCCGACGGGCGAGGAATCGCAACTCTAACCAATGACGATCGCCGACCTACGCTCAATATTGACAGCCCAACCAAACGAGAAGGGGCAAGTGGTGACATCACCCCGATCGAGTTTGTGGTCACGCTCTCAAATCCTACTAGCCAGACTGTCACAGTGAATTATGGGACAAGAGACGGGTCAGCCACGATCGCGGATACTGATTTCACTCAAACGTCTGGCAAACTGACCTTTAACCCTGGTGAGATCAAAAAAACGATCACGGTGTCTGCTACGGGTGATAACAAGTTTGAGCCAGATGAAGCGTTCACCGTTCAACTAACGGGCGCAAACAACGCAGACATTACTGGAACGGGTCAAGGTAGTGGCACCTTACTCAACGATGATTTTGCACCAACGATTAGTATCGACTCCACCAACGCGAGTCAGCCCGAAAATGGGGCGACTCCTGATCTATTTGTGGTCAAACTCTCCAATCCCACTGACCAAACCGTGACGGTGAATTATGATACGAGCGATGGCACCGCCAAAATTGCGGATAACGATTATGTTCGCGCTACTGGAACGCTGACTTTTGCTCCCACCGAAACGAGTAAAACGATTACCGTTTCTGCGATTGGTGACACGAAATATGAGGGCAATGAAACCTTTAACGTCAATCTGAGCAGCGCGACGAATGCGACCATTCCAGTGAGCACGGTGAGCGGTACGATCGTCAATGATGACCCCATTCCCACGATCAGCCTCAGTGCCTCCAACGCCAGTCAGCCTGAAGGGAGAAGCGGCACTACACCTTATGTGTTTACGGCGACGCTCTCAAATACCAGCAGTCAACCGATTACCGTCGATTATGGCACCGCAGACGGCACCGCGACGATCGCCGATAACGACTATGGGCAAGCCGCTGGAAAGCTGACCTTTGCGCCCACCGAAACCAGCAAGACCTTTACAGTGTTTGCCAACGGGGACACGAAATATGAGACTAATGAAACCTTTACCGTTAGCCTAAGCAATGCCGCGATCGGCAGCACAATTTCGACCACTAATGGCAGTGTTGGTGTCACGATTACGAATGACGACACCCGCCCCACGATCAGCTTGACTCCCAGCACGCTTAACCAGCCAGAAGGCAATGGTGGTCCTACTCCCTATGTTTTCACCGTTGCCCTATCTGACGCGAGCAGTGAAACAATTACCGTCAACTACAGCACCGCAGATGGCACCGCGACTGTGCTAGGAAACGATTACACCGCCATCTCTGGCAAACTGACCTTCAATCCTGGTGAGACGAGCCAGAATCTCACAGTCAACGCCATCGGTGACACTCGCTTTGAAAAAGACGAAACCTTTCAACTGAGCATATCTAACCCGACGAATGCAACCCTGACCACTGCGATCAGCACCACAGCCACGATCGCCAACGATGACAAAGATTTAAGCATCATCAGCGATTCAGGTATCTTCTGGCGCAATCAGCAAACAGGCGAGACGCTGTTATGGCAGCTCAACAGCACCACCTTTGCGGGAAGTAGCCAATTGCCGACTCAAGCTGCGGCTTGGCAGATTGCAGCCACAGGAGACTTTAACGGAGATGGAAGCCTAGACCTGGTTTGGCGCAATAATCAAACCGGAGATATGAAAATTTGGTTGCTGAACGGAACCGACTTTCTTGCTTCAGTTTCTGCACCCGATATTCCCAGTGTGCCAGACCTTAGCTGGAAAGTTGAAGGAACTGCCGACTTCAACCGCGATGGCAAAGTTGATCTAATCTGGCGCAACTATCAGACTGGAGCAATTGCAGTTTGGCTAATGAACGGAACTCAGGTTTTGTCTGGAAGCTACTTACCCACTGTGTCGAGTCTCAATTGGCAAATTAAAGGCATTGGCGATTTTGATGGCAATGGCAAAGTTGATCTACTGTGGCGCAACAATCTCACAGGCGAGAATACGCTCTGGCTACTGGATGGAGAAAAATATTCAAGTGCTGTCTACTTGCCGACTATCGCCGACACACGTTGGCAAATTGAAGGCATTGGTGACTTTAACAAAGACGGAAGCCTCGATCTGCTGTGGCGAAACAAAACGACTAATGAGATCGGAACCTGGGAACTCAATCGCACCGCGTATGTCAGAGCCTCCTTCTTCTCCACCACCTTAGATTCCACTTGGCAAGTTCAAAAAATTGGTGATTTCAATCAGGATGGCAACCTCGATATTCTCTGGCGTAACACTCAGTCAGGTGAGAATAAGCTCTGGTATCTAAACGGCACGACCTATGCCACGAGTGTGGCACTGCCAACTCGATCGGATCGCAACTGGGTTATTTCTGACATCGGTGACTTTAGTGGCGACGGTAATCTTGACCTGCTGTGGCATAACTCTCGATCGGGCGAAACTGACATCTGGAAACTGAATAGCAGCCCCTATAGTGGAGAGACTGCCCTACCTAAAGTCGCAGATCTAGGATGGCAGGCTCAAGCAACGGGTGACTTTAATCGAGATGGCTCCGTGGATGTTCTCTGGCGCAATTATCGAGATGGCTCCGTTAGTTTTTGGCAGATGAATGGTGCCAAACTGACTGCGGGTGTCTTCCTACCGCCTGTTGTAGACCCTGCCTGGAAAATTGAAGGAGTCGCCGATTTCGATCGTGATGGCTTCTTAGATCTCTTCTGGTATAACGACAACACGGGTCAAACGGCTATCTGGACGCTCAACGGCATGAGCATCAAACAAGGTATCTTTTTACCGACTCCGGGTCCTAACTGGCAGGTGCAGGCGATCAAAGATTTTGACCAAGATGGCAACGTAGATATCTTGTGGCGCAGTCAAGCTGGGCAGATTTCTTTCTGGAAGATGAAGGGAACCAGCGTTGTGTCAGGCACTTATCTGCCCAGTGTTTCAGATTCAAATTGGCAGATTCAAGGAGTTGAAGATTTTAATGGTGACGGCAAACCAGATATTATTTGGCGCAACTACAGCACGGGTGAGAACGCTGTTTGGCAACTCAATGGCATGACGCTTGAGAAAGCTTTTCTCCTAACCCCAGTCCCTGAATTGGGTTGGCACATCGAAGGCATACGAGACTATAACGGAGATGGAACGTTGGATCTACTCTGGCGTAATTACCGCACCGGAGCCAACGCTATCTGGTTAATGAACGATGCCACCACGATCGGGCTAGGAGTTTTATTACCGCGACTTGACCCAAATTGGACGATCGAGGGAATAGACAACTTTAAAGGCAGCTCGATCGAGTGAGGGCTACTCAGGTTTGCTCTAGACCTACCCCGATTTGAGAGCCATGCTTTAGGATCGTAGAGATTAGAGGAACTTTAAGCATGAAGTCTCTCTACCTAATACGTGGTTAACCAGTTTCACTTGGGTCAGTTGTGAATCTCCCCAATCAAAAAAGTCAAAATCCGATCAGAGGCTCAGGGCAAAGTTCTCTAATGTCCCACCCGTTAAAACATGGGCAGGTCTTTTTTAGTCCGGGTGCTCATTTTAGCTATCGAGTCATCGGAGCTTGCTGTCGATTGTTCGATCGCGAAACCCTTCCGTATCCCTGCTGTCGCATTGAGTGGCACAGCAAAGAACCGAGTTGGCGACGCATCGGCAAACGTCTGATTGCAGATCTGGCGACGAGAAGCAGCCCCTCTTATAGTGTCGAAATTATTGGACAAGCGACCCAAGAACCGCTTGTGATCACGCTCTATTCGGTCAAACTGCCGCAGCCACTTAAAGAATGGTGGGTTTCTAGCAAGCCGCCTACTTCACAGATCGCAGATTCAACCTGGCTAGACTCGGCTGAAGAAATCAAAATCGAGGGATAGACGGCGCTTCCCCATTGGGGATGCAAGATGCCACAACAGTTGCCAAATCGGGTCGTCGAGTAGCCTAAGATCGATCGCACGACTGCCACGTCATCTAAGCGCAGCGTTCCTGCTTGGGATAAGAAGGGGTGTCCGGTTCGGGGATCAAACAAATCAGCTAAGTGCCCTGCTCGACGAAGATTTTGGACGATCGCCAGTCCAAAATCCAAAAACCGTTGCCGAAGCTGTTGTTTTTGAGCATCGGTTTCGGGTGTAACCTGCATCAATTCCATTTGACAGGGCTGCAAGACGACGAGCACAGATCGTACAGGCGATGACCAGTCAGGTAACAGCCGAGACAGGTTTTTGCAAATAAAGGGGTTGGGCGCGTGAACGGAGTATTGCATAAAGAAGCTAGTCGAGGAGATAGCCACTAGCTAAACTGCTGGGCATAGAATCGAGCATAGCGCCCCCCTTCAGCAATTAGCTCAGAATGAGTGCCGGATTCTACGACTCGACCTTTCTCTAAGATTAAAATACGATCGACGCGCCGCACGGTGGCTAGACGATGAGCAATGATAAACACGGTGCGCCCCTGCATAATGCGCTCTAAGGCTTCTTGCACAAGGGCTTCTGATTCAGAGTCGAGGGCAGAGGTTGCTTCGTCGAGAATGAGAATTCGGGGATTGAGCAACACGGCACGAGCGATCGCCAACCGCTGTCGCTGTCCGCCTGATAAATTTACGCCGCGCTCACCAACCCAAGTATCATAGCCTTCGGAAAGTTGACTGATGAACTGGTGCGCGTTGGCAATTTTGGCGGCTTCTTGGACTGCGCTCAAATCGAAATTGAGTTGACCAAAGGCAATATTTTGAGCGATCGTCCCTGAAAACAACGTTGTCTCTTGAGGCACAATCCCGATCTGTCGTCGCAAACTGCGAAGGGAGACATCGCGCACGTTTGTGCCATCGACCCAAATGTCCCCTATCTGGGGATCATAAAATCGAGGAATCAAGTTCACCAGGGTAGTTTTTCCGGCTCCCGACGCTCCCACGAGCGCGATCATTTCTCCAGGCAAAACCAATAGATTTAAGTCTTGCAAGACGGGACGATCGGGCTGATAGGAAAAAGTAACGTTATCGAATTCGACTTTCCCCATCACGGGGGCAAGCATTGGAGCGTTGGGCTTCTCGACGATCGTGGGCTGCAATCGCAGTAGCTCAAAAATTCGATCAACCGATGCCTCGCCCTGCTTAAACTCGTTATAACTACTGGTAATTGAGGCGATTGGCTCAAATAGGAGAGCAACGGCAGTGACATAACTAATAAATCCGCTTCCGGTTAACTGTCCTTCAGAAATTTGCCACCCGCCCAACAGCAGCAATGACAGCATACTCATCGCTTCTAGTGATCCCACAACCGGGTATTGAAAAGCTTTGAGGCGCTCTAGGGCATAACGAGCTTGACGATTGTGTTCTGCTTCACGCCCGAAGCGATCGATGACATATTCTTCTGCCGCAAATGCCTGCACCAAGCGAATGCCGCTCAACATTTCAATAATTAGCCCTGAGAGATCAGACACCTGATTTTGACTGCGGTGGGATAGCTTTCGCAAGCGTCCTCCAAACCAGCCGATGATCACTGCCATCAACGGCGCAATAATTAGCGTTGCTAGGGTGAGTCGCCAATTGACCCAAATCATATAACCCAATACTGCAAACAGCCGCAGCACATTGGGCACAAACTCATGAAATAACTTGTTAATCACCTCACCAATGCGATCGACATCCTCAGTAAGCCGATAAGACAGATCCCCGGTTTGCATCGTCTCAAAATAGCT
This sequence comes from Leptolyngbyales cyanobacterium, assembly GCA_038231055.1. Lineage (GTDB taxonomy): Bacteria > Cyanobacteriota > Cyanobacteriia > Leptolyngbyales > Leptolyngbyaceae > Phormidesmis_A. Next base: position 554 of record JBBRMC010000161.1, on the reverse strand, counting down.
GAGACTGAGATGTTGGAGATGGGCATAGGCTTGTTGACGCAGTTGTAGCGCAATCGACAGCGCCGCTTTTGCCATCAGAATGTCTTGACCATATTGCACCAGCTTTTGCCCGATCCAAACGACTGCTGCAAAACTCGTGAGTTCGGCGATCGCACTCACTTTTCCTGCGCCAATCAATTCTGCCATTCGCCCTGCGAGCCATGCCAAGATAGGCCATGTAGCCGTAAACACCAGTGTGCAAACCATTGCCTGAGCAATGATCCGCCCCTGAGGGCGAACATAGGTGGAGAGTTTCCAATAGTTAGAACGGTGTTTCAATGGCGGCTGGACTTGCGTTCTTGGTAGATGTGAAAGACAGAAGGCAGAAGCGAAACGACGATAATGACCAGAATGATCGGCAACAGATATTTATCAACATCTGGAATCACTGCTCCTAAAGAATAGCCCAACAGTGTCACGCCAAACGTCCAGATCAATCCCCCGATGATGTTATAAGCTAGAAACGTGCGATAGTGCATTGACCCAATTCCTGCCACGATCGGAGCAAAGGTGCG
>JBBRMC010000160.1:0-7313 GCA_038231055.1 Leptolyngbyales cyanobacterium | reverse complement strand
ATTAGATGGGGTCGCCCATCTAGGAGCTGAGGCTTTTTGGTTTCAAAGAGTGGGCTATTTATCAGTCTTTTTGGTGCGTCTGATCACTCAAGGCGCTTTGTGGTTAGGAGTCACTGCTCTATCAAGCGCATACTTTTTTACCAATTTAAGGCTGGCTCACCAACAAAAATATTCTCAACCGATCGAGGATGGTGCAAGACCCATTTACTCAAACAGGTCGTTGAAGCTCAAGACTCTTCTGTCAATCACAGCAGGGTTGAGCCTGTTGATCGGCTTTATGTTGGCACACTATAGTCGGATTGCGTTTAACTATTGGCAAGCAGAGCAAACTCGTGTATCAACGTCAGCGTTTGATACGATCGCTCTTTGGCAAACCCTTCAGAACAATCCGCTATGGTATCTAGGAGTGACCCTAGCTGCCTTGATTGCATTGCTGGTTTATCCTTGGTTCTTGCTCACTGCAATCGCGATCGTGTTGAGCATCCTATTCGGATTCGTTGCCTCCCAGCATTGGGAAACAGTTCTGCAATATCTTCATCCCACCCTCTTTAATACAACCGAGCCTCTGTTCAATCATGATATTAGCTTTTATATCTTTGCGCTTCCCGTTGGAGAACTGATCGTATTTTTAAGTATCGGACTGTCTCTTTACGGCTTCGTGTCTGTGCTTTTAACGTATCTGCTATCGGGTAACAGTCTTAGCCAGGGATGGTTTCCAGGCTTTTCATCTCCGCAGCAACGGCACCTATATCGGGTTGGCGCAGGTCTGATGGGGGCGATCTCCGTTAGCCATTGGTTGAGTTGTTATCAATTACTCTATTCCACAAACGGGGTAATCTATGGGGCAGGTTATGCCGATGTTAGAGCGAAACTACCTGCTTACATTGTCCTGAGTCTTAGTGCTTTAGCGATCGCACTTTATTTACTAGGGCACTCTATCGTTTGGCAACCTAAGTCAAAGCATCGTCGCTGGGCTGTGATTGCGCTGTGGCTGTTTAGCGGGCTGTCTGTAGCAGGAGTTGCTTTACCGGAGGCGATTCAATATTTGATCGTCCAGCCGAATGAACTGGTGCGAGAGCAGCCTTACATTCAGCGCACGATCGCTTTGACGCGACAGGCTTTTGGGCTAGAAGTGATTGATTCGCAGACCTTCAATCCTCAAGGAGAACTCACCAAAGCCGATATTCAAGCGAATGAACTGACTATTCGCAATATTCGTCTGTGGGATCAGCGACCGCTCCTCGCTACCAATCGGCAACTTCAACAGATTCGCCTCTACTATCGCTTTTCGGATGCGGACATCGATCGCTATGCCCTGCCAACTGAAGGAGAAACTCGGAGAGCAAACGTACCTACTCAGTCCGAATCAGAACGCCGACAGGTACTCATCGCCGCACGAGAGATGGATGTCAATGCAGTGCCTCAACAGGCACAAACTTGGATCAATCGTCATCTGATTTACACGCATGGATATGGGTTTACGGTGAGTCCCGTGAATACGGTCGGGGCGGGTGGCTTGCCAGAATATTTTGTCAAAGATATTGGTGACACCAATGGTGGAGCGCTCGTAACATCAAACGACGCAATTCGATCGAGCATTCCGATCGGGCGACCTCGAATTTATTACGGTGAGATCACAGACAACTACGTGATGACCGGAACCCGACAACGAGAGTTAGACTATCCGAGCGGCAGTGATAACGTCTATAACGCCTATGATGGGCAGGGTGGAATCCCGATCGATTCATGGTGGCGACGAGGGTTATTTGGCATCTACTTAAAAGACTGGAGAGTTTTTCTGACGCGAGAATTTCGACCAGAGACAAAGGTTTTATTTCGTCGCAATATTAATCAACGGATTCGAGCGATCGCGCCGTTTCTCCGCTACGATAGCGATCCTTATTTAGTCGCAGCAGATGCAAATTCTGGTGACAATAAAGGTCAGTTTCCAGCCAATCAAAACTATCTTTATTGGATCGTTGATGCCTACACGACCAGCAATCGTTATCCTTATTCAGAACCAACAAAGGGTGATATCAATTACATCCGCAACTCTGTAAAAGTTGTAATCGATGCCTATGACGGCACTACTAATTTTTATGTAGCAGATGCTAGCGATCCGATGATCAAGACGTGGTCTAAGGTCTTCCCAAACTTATTGAAGCCATTGACTTTGATGCCAGAAGCGCTGCGTGCTCATATTCGCTATCCAGCCGACTTCTTTAACATTCAGTCTGAGCGATTGATGACTTATCACATGACCGATCCTCAAGTGTTCTATAACCGTGAAGATCAATGGCAAATTCCAAACGAAGTCTATGGGACAGAATCCCGTCCGGTTGAGCCATACTACTTGATTACCAGTCTTCCTACTGTCCCGTTTGAAGAGTTTATCTTGTTGTTGCCCTATACTCCACGAGAACGTACTAACTTAATTGCCTGGTTAGCGGCTCGATCGGATGGTGAGAACTATGGTCGCTTGTTGCTCTATACCTTTCCTAAAGAACGGTTAATTTATGGCACCGAGCAAATTGAGGCACGCATCAACCAAGACCCTGTGATTTCACAACAGATCTCGCTATGGAATCGGCAAGGATCAAAAGCCACTCAAGGAAACTTATTGATCATTCCGATCGAGCAATCGCTGCTGTATGTAGAACCGATCTATTTAGAAGCGACCCAAAATAGCCTACCAACGCTAGTCCGCGTCGTGGTTGCCTACGAAAACCGAATTGTCATGGCTCAAACGCTAGAACAAGCCCTGCAAGCGATTTTTCAACCGGACGTGACCCCTGCTCCGGCAATCATCCGTCCTTTTGAGGAGCCTGCGTTGAGCAATTAAGCCTTGCCGTGTCGCCAAGAATCATCCATGATCGGGAGTAGAGACACACGCGGGATTCAGACTCTTATGCAATTACCCGACGGACCCAAAACTCCCCCCTGGTTCCAAACCCTGCAATGGATTTTTCGCCCCCTCGAAAGTTTAGATGCTCGCGCTCGCGCCTATGGTGACACCTATCGAGCATTAGGGCAACAAATGCCGCCGTTGCTCTATTTCAGTAGCCCTGATGCAATAGAAGCGATTTTTACGGCCAAACCCGATCAAGTTAGCTCAGCAGAGGGCAACCAGATTTTAGAGCCACTTCTAGGCGTGAATTCACTAATTTTGCTCGATGGCAAACGCCACCAGCAGCAGAGACAACTTTTGATGCCTCCGTTTCATGGCGATCGAATGCGTTCTTATGGGTCATTAATCCAGGACATCACGCAGCAAATTAGCAGTCAGTGGCTTCCCGGTCAGCCATTTGTGGTGCGTCCCGCTATGCAGGAAATCTCACTGCGAGTGATTCTCAGCGCCGTATTTGGGCTACACGAAGGGAAACGTTATGAGCAACTGCGGCAAGTGTTAGTTGCAATGCTAGAAGCATTTGGGTCAGCAGCGGGGTTTATGTTGCTCTATTATCAGGGCTTGCAAAAAGATTGGGGCGCTTGGAGTCCGTGGGGACGCTTTTTGCGTCAAAAACAGCAAATCAAGCAACTGCTGACCGAGGAAATTAATGATCGCCGCGCTCACCCTGACCTCGATCGTACAGATATTTTGGCGTTGCTCCTCGCCGCACGAGACGAAACCGGACAGCCCATGAGCAATGCTGAACTGCAAGACGAGTTGATGACACTGTTGTTTGCAGGTCACGAAACCACTGCTTCTGCTCTGGCTTGGGCACTTTATTGGATTGCCCAACTCCCCGACGTTCGCCGCAAACTGAGAGCGGAACTTGAGCGTCTTAGCCCCGATGCTGATCCCATGACGATCGCACGTCTCCCTTATTTGAATGCTATTTGTCAAGAGACCTTAAGACTCTATCCGATCGCCATCAATGCCTTTCCGCGCATTGTCAAGCAGCCGATGAATCTAATGGGCTACTCGCTCGAACCAGGAGCGATTTTGTTGCCATCGGTTTATCTAGCTCACCAGCGTCCTGATGTTTACCCAAACCCCAAGCAGTTTAGACCCGAACGATTTCTAGAGCGACAGTTTTCACCCTATGAATATTTGCCGTTTGGTGGTGGCGATCGTCGCTGCATTGGCGCAGCCTTTGCGCTATTTGAAATGAAGCTGGTTTTAGTCACGCTACTCTCACAGTTTGATTTAGCGTTAGTCAATCCCAAGCCTATCAAACCGGTGCGTCGAGGCTTAACGATCGCGCCTCCAAGTCACCTAAAAATGGTCGTCAGGCACTCAATTAGAGGGCAGCAAAATTAATGCGCGGGGACTTCTAAGAAAACGCTATGATCACACCAGCATTCCAGGCGTTTATGAATCGGGACTCTTCACAATCGTCTTTTCATAACTTATACGGGTCGGCAAGTCTGCCTAAGACTATTGATGAGAGCATTGCTCAAATTAAAGCATTTGCGTTGCAGGAGTTTGATCGAGAAGTCGTTGAGAAGCAGCTTTATTATCACAATCGAGAGCATCTAGAGAACGTTCGGCGGCGGTCAAGCCTGATTTTGCAAGCGATCGCTCCAGTTTGGGAGGCACCGTTACAGCAAGAGGAACCCTCGATCGACCTACCTCGAATTGAGTTGCTGCTTGATTTATCTATTGCTGCTCACGATATGGTTCAAATATTTATCCACCAATCAGACCCCCATGCAGCGCGACGACGAGAGCCTGGAGTCAGCGAGCGGGCAAGCTTTGAGCGATTGGTAGATTACATCAACTGGTTAAATCAGCAGTTGCAAAAACACGATCCTAACAGTTCTGCACGGCTCACTGATCGAGATATCGCGATTATTCAAGACGCGATCGGGGCGACGATTTGCACCTATGATCCAACCGAGCAAGCAATATACCAGGCTGATTTATATGATGTGCAACATCCTCTCTCGATCGTGGGGCGTATTCTTGCCTTAGCAGACATTGGCGCATTGGGAATTGACGGCATAGAAGTCTACAACCAGGAAGGAAGCCTCCTCTTTCTAGAAGAAAATTTGGATGTAATTCCACTGGTTTTAGACGGAAGCATTCATCGCTTAAAGTCGGATAATCTAGACCTTTATCAAACGATTCGGCAACGTTTACTAAAGCGTTGTCGGTTTCAGGTAAACTTTGCTAAAAGTCGGGTTGCCCGGTTTGAGTCTGAGTTAGTAGGGTTTCCAGACAGTACGATCGAGACGCTGACTAAGGATGTGTTTCACTATCTGAATCCAGTCACCCTACAAGCGATCGAAGCCACTACGCCAACGGCTGAAACCGCATCACTGGAGTCATTGCTTGAGTTTTTTGAGCTTGAGCGGTATCTCAATGAGACGATCTCACTGTTGGCTGAGTATCCCTGCTGAGGAACCTACGATCAACGTTCGAGAATCTCATTTCTTCTTTCAGCAAACGCTCGATCGAGCGGGATTGATTGACAACGCGAACCGTCGATCGTAGTTTCCTCAACAGGGCACAGCTTATGAACCACTGATTACTGATCTTAATAGTTTGTACGGGCATTGGTCAGACGATCGAGGCTTCATCTATCTGAAGTATCAAACCAAGGTGTTTTTGGCGAATCCACAAACGATTTAATCCATAGTGAATTACCACACACCGACCGCTAGGCGGTACGTTGTGGGCTTCCAATTTCAAGGGGAGCAACCTCGGAGTTCGTGGATTTTTTACGTCCAGAACCCTTTGGATTTACACTCCCTCGATTGGCAGTAGCGCTGATTCCCAACGCCAATAATCGCAAGCCTTCATTTCTGATGTTGATTGCTGCATTCACATCCCGGTCATGCCGTTGATGGCAGTGAGGACAATCAAACGCACGAACAGAGAGATCCATTTTGGGGATCTGTAGCAGCGTGTTTGAGCAAAGATGAGACGACGGGAAAAACCTGTCTACTCCGAGGTAGGTCTTGCCGTCAAACTCTGCCTTGTACTTCAGCATGGTGCAGAACTTACCCCATCCAGCGTCGCTGATTGCTTTGGCTAGGGTGTGATTTTTGACCATGTTCTTAACTGCGAGATTTTCCACCACTACAACTTGGTTTTCGTTGACTAGCTTGCGAGATAGTTTGTGGAGAAAATCTTCTCTGACTCGTGTGATTTTGCTGTGTACTTTTGCAACCATCTTCCGCGCTTTAGCGCGAGTGTTGCTGCCTTTCACCTTCCTGGAAAGCTTTTGCTGTTTACGTTTTAAGTTCTTGGCGTGTTTCTTAAGGTGTTTAGGATTGCGAAACTTAGAGCCATCTGAGGTGACGACAAAATCAATCAGTCCCAAATCGATTCCAACGGCTTTTCCCTCACTCGTGATTTCTGGGTTGGCGATGCCGTCATCCATGAGCAGAGAGGCATAGTAGCGCCCGTCTGGAGTCTTGGAAACCGTGACAGTTTTGAGCGCACAATCAGGCAGTTCCCGGTGAATCTTGGCTTTGACAGTGCCCAGATTTCCTGGAAACTTGATTGCCGATTCACTCGTAACCTTGACGTTTGCGGGGTATTGAACCGACTGACGATTAAACTTGCTCTTAAAGGTGGGATATTTTGCCCGTCCTTCAAAGAAGTTTTGGAACGCCTGAGAGAGGTTCAAAACTGATTGCTGGAGGCACTGAGAGTAGGTTTCTTTCAGCCATTCAAACTCTTTCTTCAGGTCTGGAATGCGTTTCTTCATGTCGTAAGCAGACACGCCTTTACCCGTCTCTTTGTACGTCTGAGACATCACAAAAAGCGACTGATTCCACAGCCATCGTGTTGCGCCAAAGTCTTTGGACAACTGGATAACTTGCTCATCGGTCGGGTAAATTCGTATCTTTGTTGCTTTCAACATCTCGCAATTTTACCATGAATCAAGATTGCTGATAAGCGTACTTCGTAGTAAGTGCTGAGAGATAGGACGCTGGATCGAGCGCCCCTGGCTTTCATCCCACACCAAACAAAGCGTTATGGTGTGGGGATTCCCGCCGATCTAGCTAAAAGCCGTTGATCAGGAAGTCTGACCAACGGCTTGATGAATGATAGATGGTGTGATCAGCCGCCAGCGATCGCTGGAATGATGCTCACTTCATCACCATCACTCAAAGATGTATTGATGCCATCTAAAAAGCGAATGTCTTCACTGTTGACGTAGAAATTGACGAATCGCCGGAGTTGTCCTTGTTCATCACATAGACGGGCTTTGATGCCGGGACAGCTTTGCTCTAGAGACTCTAGCAACTCGACAACGCTGGTGCCATCGCAATCAAGAGTGGCTTGATCATTGGTCAATTTTTGAAGGGGAGTCGGAATCAGAACTTTGACAGACATAGCAGAAAAAATGAAGGAT
>JBBRMC010000159.1:0-7324 GCA_038231055.1 Leptolyngbyales cyanobacterium | reverse complement strand
ATATATTCGTCGATGTTTGGTTTAATTGGTCATCTCACGAGTTTAGAGCACGCTCAATCAGTTGCTAGAGAGTTAGGTTATCCCGAATATGCCGACCAAGGGTTGGATTTTTGGTGCAGCGCTCCTCCGCAAATTGTTGATAACATCACCGTCACCAGCATTACTGGGCAACAGATCGAAGGCAGATACGTCGAGTCTTGTTTTCTGCCAGAAATGCTAGCGACCCGTCGCATCAAGGCAGCCACTCGCAAAATTATCAATGCCATGGCACACGCCCAAAAGCACGGCATTAACATCACCGCCTTAGGTGGATTTTCATCGATCATTTTTGAAAACTTCAATTTGAGTCAGGTTCGCCAAGTCCGCAATGTCATGCTAGAGTTTGAGCGATTTACGACAGGCAATACGCACACAGCTTATATTATCTGCCGTCAGGTTGAGCAAGCCTCAAAACAGTTGGGGATTGATTTATCTAAAGCAACGATCGCGGTGTGTGGAGCTACGGGCGATATTGGCAGTGCGGTTTGTCGTTGGCTAGACAAACGTGCAGATGTTGCTGAATTGCTGTTGATTGCTCGTAACCAAGAACGCCTAAAAGACCTGCAAGCTGAGCTAGGTCGCGGCAAAATCATGGGGTTAGAAGAAGCCTTACCTCAAGCAGACATTATTGTCTGGGTTGCCAGTATGCCTAAAGGCGTTGAGATTAACCCAGCCGTTCTTAAGCAACCTTGCTTGCTGATCGATGGGGGCTATCCCAAAAATTTAGGAACGAAGGTGCAGTATCCCGGTGTTCACGTGCTCAACGGCGGCATTGTTGAACACTCGTTAGACATTGACTGGCGCATTATGAGCATCGTCAATATGGATGTGCCTGCGCGTCAACTCTTTGCCTGCTTTGCAGAATCGATGCTGCTGGAGTTTGAGAAACTGCACACTAACTTCTCTTGGGGACGCAACCACATCACCGTCGAGAAGATGGAGCAGATCGGCGAGGCATCCGTAAAGCACGGGTTTAGCCCATTACTGATTTAGCCGATTCCAGTTAGACCAAAAAATCCCTGGAGAGGCGTTCTAGCGAGTTTCTCTCCAGGGATTTACATTGGGCTATTGATTGAAACCAGCACTCCGTCTAAATCACGAACATAGGCAACGGTTTGTCCCCAAGGTTTCACTTTAGGTTCTACGACAACATTGGCACCCGCTTTGACTGCACCCTCAAATGCAGCAGCTACATCATCTGTCACAAAACCCACTTCAATTCCAGCCGGTAAACTTGACAGATTGTTTTCTTGAAATCCCTGGGGAAGGTTCGATTTTGCGAGATCGTTTGCGGCGAAAGCGAGAGTCGTTGTCTCAGTTTCCATCTCGGCATATCGTCCACTTTCATCAAAGAATCGCTGCTTTAGCCCAAATGCCTGCTCGTAGAAATCAACAGTTTGAGCAACATCGCTGACATAAAGGATGGTGTAGCCATACTTCATTATTTCTACCTCTTATAAAAAATCGATCGAGACAAGACTAGTACATTTGCCCTAATTCGTCAAGAACCGGGCATCCCAACTCTGGTCTTCTGCTGTTGTTCTGAATACTCAGCAAAAGGGGTTGAGCGAGACTTTAAGTTTTGCAGACGAGACAGCACCTCTGGATGAATCGGCTCTAAAGCGTGTCTCTGCTGACTCATAAAAAAGAAGAACTCAATGCTGCCTAGGCAGACGCGATCGCCATCCTTTAAGGGTTGACGCTGCTGAACTTGGTCGCCATTCACATACGAGCCATTCATGCTATTAAGGTCGATGAGATAAAATCCTTGCTCTGCATCGTAAAGAATGACCGCATGACGACGAGATAGTTTACGATCGCTGAGACATATCGCTGCTCCCCGATTTCGTCCGAGCGTCCACACGTTTTGGGGTTGAAACAGCATTTGTGAGAGATCTTGCAGCAGATTGGTGATCAGATAGACTTGCCCGCTTTGTGAGACTCCTTGAACATATTTCAGCTTTCTCTCGATCGTCGATAAATGTGGAAACTCAGCTTCAGGAATTGGGTTGCCATTTAGCATTAACGTTCGCGCTTTTGCTGAACTACCCTCATCGTTGTCCTGATCCAGATCGCTCCAAAAAGCTTGCTTCTCTGATGCTAGAACCCCTTGATCTGCTGATGAGATTTTTGGCGCTGGTTGGTTAGAAGGCTCTGGCACGGTTGATAGATTCATAAGAAATTTCTTAGAACGGGGCAGTTGAGGCGTGCTGACTCGCTTTTTGGAGTGCAATCTAGTCCTAGAGTTCCCGCATAAATTCGATTTATCCCTCATCTTTAGAGCTTGATAAAGCACGGAGCAACTACTTGGAACGTCCTACACTAGAAAGCAAAACTCTTCTCAGTGAATTCTTTAACGTATGAATGACTCCCTTGATCGCACACCCATTGAAGATCTTCAGCTTTCAATGAAAACACTCGGCTATCTCAAACGGACTCAGATTCAAACGATCGGAGATTTGATGAATTACACCGAAGAAGACCTTAAAATTTTGGATCAAAAATCTGGCGAGGAGGTCATTCATGCCCTGCAAGAAAGATTCGGGTTGTCTCTTCCTGAAAACGATTTGCAGTAGATTGAAACTGGGTTGCTCATCTTCTAGGGGCTTATACTAAGTTCTGATTCCTCAATCTTCAAGTATGCAAACAACGCCATCTGCTCCATCTAAGTCGTTTCCTCAACCGCTCGATCGGATTGCTCTAGCCATTATCCTGATTTTGAGTGTGTTGATTGGACTGCTGGTGTTGAGCGGCGATCGCAGTGCTCCACGAGTTCGTGATTTTAACTGGCAAGACAAACAAGTAGGTTCGGATGACAATGCGTTTGTCTTCACGTTCAGTCGCCCGATGGATCACAGCAGCGTTGAGCAAAATCTGCAAATTGAGCCGCCCTTACCCGGCAAAACCAGTTGGGCAGGGCGACGAATGGCTTATACCCTAACTACTCCCGCTCCTTATGGCACGTCTTTTAAGGTCAAGCTGCAAAATGCTCAAGACCGCTTTACTCAAGAAGGAAGCGATCGCGCAAGCCTTCAGCCCTTTGTGGGCAGTTTTCAGAGCCGCGATCGTGCCTTTGCCTACATTGGAGTGGATAGAGATGAAGCAGGACGGCTCGTTCTCTTTAATTTGACGAAGCAGGAGAAGAAGATCCTGACTCCTCAAAATTTGGTGATTATGGACTTTAAGCCCTATAGCCAAAGCGATCGCATTCTTTTTTCGGCGATCGATCGTGCCGATCAGTCTCAAACCTTAGTTGATCAAAAACTCTATACCGTCACGACTGGCATCTCGATCAATGCTCCTGTCCAACCCGGTGATGCTCAAAAATCGGATTGGGAGTTTTTTAACTCAACCCAACCGTCCCCGAGTCAGGCACCAGGACAAGTTGATTTAGTCCTCGACAATCAGAAGTATCAAAATCTCAAGTTTGACTTATCCCCCAATGGAATGATCATCGTGGTGCAGCGAGTCAATCGCACAAATCCTAACGACTTCGGACCTTGGATGATTCGTCAAGGTTCTCCGCCTCAACCGTTGGATAATAAGCAGCCGGGAGGCGAATTTTTAATCACGCCAGACAGTTCATCTCTGGCGATCGCTCAAGGACAAGGACTCGCTCTCATTCCCCTACAGCCCCAAGCTGACCCGCTAGACTTTCTGCCCAAGTTTGGCACAGTGCTGAGTTTTTCTAAAGATGGCTCTAGCGCTGCAATGGTTAAATTCAACACCGATTACACTCGATCACTGTTTCTCGTGACCAATCAAGGAGACCCCAAAGAAATCTTTAAAACGACAGGCTCGATCGTCAGCGCTCAGTTTGACCCGACTGAGAAAATTCTCTACTGTCTGCTGACCAATCTCATTCCCGGTGCCACCTACCAAGAGCAACCTTATATTGCTGCGATCGACCTCAAAACCGCCGTTACTAAAGGCGGCGCAGAGCGTGCCCTGCATCCGATGGTGCTGTTGCCCAAACAACGCGATATTCAAATGAGCCTCGCCCCGGATGGACTGGCGCTTATTTTTGATCAGACTGATGGCAATGCTCAATCGCCCGATGGCAAATCAGTGACCAACAGCCGTCTCTGGCTCTTGCCGCTGACCGGAGATCTGAATGCTAAAGTTCAACCTGAGGCATTGCCCATGCCCGGATTTTATCCCCGTTGGCTACCTTGAACGCATTCTTTGCTCAAAATTTATCAACCCATTAAGTCATTTTGCTTAACAATGGCTAAAATGGTTAGTAGGATCTGTTACTTATTAAGGCAGCTCACTTAGCAAGACCTTGAAAGGCTCATACACTCATGGGAACGCTTTGCACAATGGCTAGATTCATCGATGCTCCACTCCCAGCTTCTGACCGATGCCGATTTGCCAGTGCCTCTCACCCGTCTAACAAACCGTTGCTCTTTTGATCCCACCCCTGCACTCTATCGAATTGAGCCGCTTTGACCTTTCCCCACTTTGAATGAATGAATGCGATCGCATCTTTCTGTCTGACTAAACAGGCTTGCCCGTTCTATGCCTTAAGCCAAAGCCTGTTCTTCATTAGAACCCTTTCTGCTCGTTCTCACGTTAGCTTAGAGATATGAGCAGATTTCCTACGCCAAAGCTGGCGATCCTTAGTAGGAAAATCAAATGAGTGATCCTGCAACCCTAAAATCTGGGAACCCGCAGTGTCAACCTGCAATTTTTAAGAGTCATTTGCTTAGGAGAAGCAATCTATGCTACACCGCAAGATCTATCAACTCTGTTGCGATGGTCGAGAAGTCTGGATTTTCTTGCGGGATCAGCAACGCTGGATTGAGCGCGCCAAGATTTTAGACATCGAAGGCGATTTAGTCACATTGCGTTATGAAACCGAGGAAGATGATGAAACGTGCTCTTGGGAAGAGATGGTTCGTTTAGAAAGTATTGGAGCTGTTACCCAAAAGCTTGCTTCTGTGCCCAAAGGCAATGTTGATCCTCTGGTCTCTGATGATTGTCCCGAGGCAGAACAGCTTCCTAAGCGTCGTTACCCAGAGTCAAATCCAGATTAGTGAGTGAGCGGGATGGAGTTAACCTTCATTCCGCTTCAACTTGATATCGAGTCGTAAATCGTTTCAGCCTCTTTCCGCCAAGCTGGGTCAACGATACAGATAAATGGCACTCCCAGGCTCTACAGTCTGGGTTTCTTTGTTGATATCCATCTCCCCTTTTCCCGTCAGGATATAGTAGACCTCAGAGGTGCTTAAAGCGTGGGGAATAGAGGTTTGACCCACAGGAACGATCGCGTGTGCCAAACGATATCTCAAATCTAACGAGTGCTGATCGGGTGGAATAACTCCCTCAAGAACGTCCCGTCTCCTGCCACAAACTCTGGGCAGTCACTAAGTTTTTACACAAACATTTCAATCGTCCCTACAATTTCAACTCTTCTCAAATCCTAGTAGGAATTGGGATTCGGATCATAGTCAGGACAGTGAATCGCGTCTTCAGACAGGGCGGTTGAGGGATGAACAGTACACTTAAGCCCATAATCACCCGTAAAATATTGACAATTTGCACACGGGATCTGGTGCATATGTCTAGCTTGGCTCACGCCTAGAAACACGGTTGAAAATAAGCTCCAAGTACCCAGAATTACAAACAACCAGGCAAACACAAAGCAAACTGGCACCAAAAGGGGCTGAATCGCATGAAGTAGAAAGTAAAGAAGTTGAAACACGGCGTGCAACTAATGATTTAGATGGGTACTCTGAATTCAATCTTAATCGTCTGTTCTGCGATCGCCGCCCTGCTTAAGGGTTATTCAGGAGTTATTACAATCTGTAACCTCTGACAGACTTTGGAGTACGATCGTGACGTTTATCTTGCCCCGGTAAAACAAAGGACTTTATGCGAGTTTCTCTTTCTTCTACTCCCGCCCAATCTCAGCAAGTCAAACAGCAGCTTGCCAACCCCGAAGAGTCGCTCTCTTACGAGTTGGGTAAAGCCGTCCAAGAGTTGCCGCCGCTCTACACTCGCATTCTGGCAGGCACAGTGACGGTGATTGTGTTTGGCACGATCGGGTGGGCACACTTTAGCCAGATCGATGAAGTAGCAATGGCTCAAGGCAAAACCGTTCCCTCAACTGAAGTCCGACCAATTCGATCGGTTGGGGTTGGCAGTGTCTCACAGACCAAAGTCAAAGCTGGAAGTGTCGTGAAAAAAGGTGATGTCTTAATTGAGATCGATCCGGGAGCCAGCGAGACAAACGTTGCCAGCCTAGAAAAAGAGGTTCAAAAAATCCAAGAAGATGTGAATCGCCTCGAAGCAGAAAGCCGGGGACAATTGGTGGCTGGAGGGAATCCTCTCCAAAATCAACTGCTTAATGCACGGCAGCAAGAGTTTACTGAAAAGCAAGCAGGAGCCGTTGCCGAAGCAAACCGTCAAATTGCCACTATTAATGAAGCCCGGACTCGCCTAGAGCGCTTCCAAGAAAATTTAGCAAATGCTCAGACCACTCTGCAAAACACAAAAGCCAGTCTCGCCACAGCTCAAGAGCGAGAGAGAAGTCTCCGTACATTAATCGCCAGCAACGCGGTTCCTCGACTGGATTATCTCAACGCCGTCGATCAAGTCACCAGTGCCAGAAATCAGATCAATGAGGCAGAAGACAAAATCACGTCTCTCGTCAAAGAATCTGAAGCCCAACAGGATCGAATTCGCCAAGCACAGCAAGCGTTTGAGTCAGCAAAAAGCACGGCTCAGGGCTTGGCTCCTCAGCGTCAGGGTGAGATTCTCACCCAACTCAACCAACGCCGCGAAGATTTGACGAAAAAGCTGGGTGAGATTGCGATCGCTAAAAAGCAGCAGACTGATAAAGAAACGGTTACCGCTCCCTTTGATGGAACCGTCTATAACCTTAAAGTAACTCAGGGTCCTGTGCAGCAAGGGGAAGAGTTGCTCTCAATTTTGCCAGCGAATCAAGATCTAGTTTTAGAGGTCAAAGTTCTCAACCGAGATATTGGCTTCATCAGTCCTGGAATGAAGGCAAAGATCAAGCTAACCACCTTTCCCTATCAAGAGTTTGGCGTGATCGAAGGAGAAGTGCTGCAAATTAGCCCTGATGCTGTAGTTGAAAAAGATGAAAACGGTCGCGATATGGGTCCAGTTTTTCTGGCAAAAGTGCGACTGAACAAAAGTGCGATTAGCGTTCGGGGTCGAGATGTTGAGTTAACTCCTGGCATGACGGGAGTCGCCGAAATTGTCACCCGCAAAAAGTCAATTCTCAGCTTTCTGTTGGAGCCTGTCACCAAAAAGT
>JBBRMC010000158.1:0-7357 GCA_038231055.1 Leptolyngbyales cyanobacterium | reverse complement strand
CAGAAACCCGATTTTCGTGGGCAGTAAGGCTTCTTCTAAATGAGTAACATCGTCGGTAAAGGTGACAATCTCCGATCGGTCTCTTGCCACATCTCGAAAACAAACTTTTGTAAAACTGGTGCCAAAATCAATCCCCAAATTCAGCACCAAATCTTCCCTCGGTGGTACCGGAGTTGGGGGCGGCTCGATCTCTCTCAGTCGTTCTTGAAGTTGAGCGATTTGCTCTACAAGCCTGGGAAATGCTTGTTGCAGCACTTGAAATTCGTCTAGCTTAAGAGTCGTCGCTTGAAGTTTTTGACGAACGATCAGAATTTCTTGGAGTAAGCCTTCCCGCAGTCGAGAGAGTGGCGCATCCAACCCTGCCGTTGTTAATGCCTCAGCCTGATGTTGTTGAATCGAAGCCAATTGCACATCAATTTGAGAGAGTCGTGCCTGCAACTCGACCTGATCCGTTACAGTCAAACTTTGACGCTCCTGAAGAGCAATAATTTGCTCGGTAAGTCGAGGAAATTCCTGTTGCAACGCCTCCGGTCCATCAAAGCGTTGAAGTTGTTGACGAATTGCCTGAATCTCTTGGGACAAATTCTCGCGCGCTTGAGAGAGTTGGACTTCTAATCCTGTTTGGCTGGTCGCCGCATGAGCTTGACGCTGCTCGATCGCCGTCAACTGGACGTTGAGTTGAGATAATCGCGCTTGTAACTCACCCAGATTGATCGCAGTCGCGTTTTGCCCTTGCTGAGTTGCCGTGAAGCGATCGTGTAGCTGAGAAAGCTGCGATCGGAGTTCACTTAAATCGATCTCTGTCTCATTTCGTTCTAAAACTCGTTGATCTAAGTGTGATAGGCGTTGATCTATTTGCGCGATCGCTCCATTAAATTGCTGTTCTGTTTGCTGCTCAAAACGTCGCCGATTGACTAAGTTTAGACACAGCGAGAGAGACAGCGGAGCCGTTGCATAGATTGCCTGTTGCGATAAAGCTGAAATCACAACTCCTACCACAGAAGCGGCAGTCGAGGTATATTCAACGACATTTAGGAGTTGCGATCGCTGAGTTCGTCGAGCAGACAATGGATTGCTCATTCAACTGGCTCTGATTGAAGTGGTTAAGCAAGGAGACTTCTCCAATACTGTCACATCATATTCAGAGTGTCCGGGAAAACTGCAAAGTGCTTCATTGATTGATACCGAAAGCACCACAGCTTCACAGAGAAGATCAGGGGAAGTTTCGAGCCACTTTCAACACGCACTATGCCCACTTAGTTTATTTCTGTTGAACTAATTTCTGAATATCTTGACGTAACTGAGGATTTTTTTGCGCTGCTTCAAAAATTTGGTTAAACCGTGGCACATCTAACCCTTGAGACTGCACCGCTTTTTCCATTTTGGCATCACTATCTTTTTGAATCTGCACCAGCTTAGTCACGACTCGATCGTAGCCTTGCCGCTCCTTAGGCTGAATCTGGGTAGTCGGCTTTGCCTTAGGGTCTTGCTGCGATTTATAGATTTCGTCAAATCGTTCCTCAGTAAAGCCTTCACCTTTAATCGCCGCCACTGCTTCCGTCTCTGATGCCCGGTTGATTATCAAAATTTGCTTGATCGCATTGGCAAACTTCTGCACCTCATCTTTGCTAACGGGTTTAGTCGGCGCTGCTTGGGGTGCAGGAGCCGGAGCCGAAGTCTGTGCCTGAGCCGGGAGGTGAACCGCACCCACCAAAACAGCCGTGCAACAAGCGAGCAAAATACGCTTCATGTTGAATTATCCATAGAGGTTAAGGGGGGAACTTGCTGCAAACCCCATCTGTCAAGATGGCTACTAAACAACGGGTTTGAGCTGAACTACGTCACTCCCTGACCAATGGTATCGAGAATCGCTCAAATCAGCATCCGCCTACGAAAGTTCTCTCGATCGCGCTCAAATCACCCAAGGTATCTCTCTAGGTATATCTGAACGATCGCGAGTCAGAACCCCTGATAGAGATAACTCTCCTGAGGCAACGCTACAAATAAAGAAAGACTATAGGGCGCTATGCCTCGGCACCTGGTTTCCCTCTCTTTAGCGGTTTGTTGGCTCTGACTTAAGACGAAGTGTCAGGCTTGACCGTCCAGGATTCCAGCACCCGTTTACCACTTCTCTAATTCAGGGAGAAGCCGCTGCGTCTATATTATTAAGCACGAGTTAAATCCTATGCAGCCTTCTGATTTTATTCGCCATTCAGACTCGACCCTCTATGCTCAGTCAACCCCGGCTGAGTCGCGCCCGTCTGCGTCTCAAGGTAGCTCGTCTGTTGCTGCTCAAGACGCAGCGCTGTTGATGATTCCGCTTTGCTTTGTGGCAATTTGGGCAGCCGTCGTTTGTGTGATTTCCAATACCTGGAAGCCAAGTCGTAAAGAGATTGAAAGTAGTCGGCAAACCGCCCAACTCCCCTGCAAAAAATGCGCCTATTTTAGTAATAATCCCTACGTGAAGTGTGCGGTCAATCCGCATGTTGCGATGACAAGATCTGCCAATGATTGTGGCGATTTTCAATCAAAAGACCGGAAAGCAATGCGTTAAGAGACTCCCGTCAATATCATTCAAACTTTTAGAATCCAAACCCGCGTATTCAGAATTTAAACTGGCACGAGGCAGCTCGATCGTTCCGGGTCGTGCACGGCATAGCTTGGATGTTGTCTAGGTAGGCACTATTTTCCTACTGATAACGTCAGGTTTGCCTGTAGACTAAAGGGCTAGAAAAGGTTAGCCCACCGTTTTCGATGATCGAGACTCAATCCCCAGTCATTCATCCTATGAAATTGCGGTTCGTGCTTCAACGTTGGCGGCGATGGATTCGACATATCCTGCCACTCCTATTTCTAGTTTCATTGGTAACTGTCTCGCTATCGGGCAGGATGACTTCTGCGATCGCGCAAGATGTTCGCCAAGAAGTTCGCGGGGTGTGGATGACCCTCAATGACATGGAAATCCTCAAAGATCGCGTTAAATTGCAAGATGCGATCGGTCAACTTCGACGACTCAATTTCAACACGGTCTATCCCGTGGTCTGGAATTCTGGCTATGTAATGTATCCTAGCGCAGTGGCACAGCGTAACGAGATTCAGCCCTTTGTTTATAAAGGTTCAGATGGGCAAGATATTATTGCCGATGTCACGACTCAAGCCCATCAGCAAGGCTTACTAGTTATTCCTTGGTTTGAGTTTGGGTTCATGGCTCCCCCAACGTCAGAATTGGCTCTAAACCATCCCGACTGGCTAACGCAAAAACGAGACGGAAGCCAAACGTCGGTGGGTGGTGCAGGTGAAGTGATGTGGTTAAATCCATTTCTTCCTGACGTGCAGCAGTTCATTACTAATCTCGTTGTAGAAGTCGTGACTCAATATGATGTCGATGGCATTCAGTTTGATGATCACATGAGTTTACCTTCCGAGTTTGGTTACGATGACTATACCATTGCCCTCTATGTCAAAGAAACCAAAAAATCGCCACCTGCTAATGCGTCTGATGCAGCCTGGGTGCGTTGGCGTGCCAATAAGATTACGGCGTTTATGACGCAACTCACCCAAGCGGTGAAAGCAAGAAAGCCCAACGCGATTATCTCAGTGTCTCCTAACTATCATGACTTTGCCTATCGGTTTCACTTACAGGACTGGCTCGGCTGGGTGCGGAAGAATTTAGTTGACGAATTAATTGTGCAAGTCTACCGTCCTGATCTGCAAAGCTTTATTGAACAGATCAATCGATCGGAGATTCAAGAAACTCAGCAAAAAATTCCGACTGGAATTGGCATCATGGCTGGCTTAAGACACAGCCCAGTTTCGATCGGGCAAATTCAAGCCCAAACGCGAGCCGCTCAAGATCGAGGCTTAGGGGTCGCGTTCTTCTACTACGAAAGTCTGTGGGACGATGCCCCCGAATCGGTCAGCGATCGTCAGGCTGTGTTTCAAGCCCTCTTTGAAGCTCCTGCCTTGCGCTCTGCTATCAAATAGCGTTTTTCTGGCGATGGCAAATGCTTTACCATAAAGACGAGCAAATCGTGAAATCACTGATGATGGCAAAGCGCAAAAAAGACGGTCTGCGATGGATCAAAGAAACCCTCGAACTCAAAGATGATCATCGCTGGCAGTGTAGCCCTGGCTATAAAGTGTTTGTTGCCGATCGCGGTGCTGTCCGCTTTGATGTGCCGCAAAACTGGTTTTTTGAGCCAGATGTCAAGTCGTTTAAGTTTCTCGATCGCGAACCGCCCGACGATGATTGTCGCCTCGAAATGTCGTTTAATCGCCTTCCTGATGCAGATTGGAGCCTGTTTCCGCTCAAACATACGCTTAAGAAAATCTTGCAAGATGAGAAGCGCGATGTGATCGAGCGTGGAGAAATCATCACCCTTAAACGCCAAACCGCACGCATCGTCTGGGCAGAAATCAAGTTTATCGACAAACAAGACAGCCGTGAAGCCTTTTCACGCACCTGCATTGGCTTAGGCTCAAATGTTCAGTGTCTAATCACCTTTGATTATTGGGCAGACCAAGCCGAGCAGCTAACCCCAGTTTGGGATGAAGTTTTACGATCGCTCACCCTCGGTCTTTATATCCGCGACCCGATGAGCGGCGCTGCCTTGCCAGACTAAACCTGCGTAGGGCACAAGACGGTTTTATCAGTAGGTCGCCCCACGATCGCCGAAAAACGAGTGATGTTTCATCATCTGAGATCTTGCACCTGATAAAAACTCCCTCGTTTCTAGCATTCACCCGCCCGTGATTGAACACGATCTAACGGTGCGAAGTCCCCTCAAAGGACTGAACGAGGGATTGAAGCAATTCAGTCCATTTCAATGGACTTCGCAAGGCTAGCCCGGAATTCCATTCACGGGCGGGACACCATCGCAGTGAAGAGGCGGGTGCAAAATCTCAGTCATCTCAACATTCTAGAAATCCCAACGTTCTTCAAAGAACACGAAAGCGTTGGGATAGGGTGAGGGCGAATTTAGCATCTCATCCCGCAGTTCAGCAACACCAAGATTTGACATAACTATCCCTCCTGCACTCACCAAATTGGCATCTGCAAGAGGGATAGAAACTACTTAGGTTCAGAGACTATTCCGCTTTTTCAGCAACCTTTCCGATTTGTTTGGCAGCTTGAGCTAGCGCTTTACCAGCTTTATGTAGAGGTCCTTTAACGCCTCGTTCAGCGTCATCCCCGATCGCGGTAGTTTGTTCGCCTAGCGTCTCTAAAACCTCAGCAATTTCACTAGCTTCAGTTTTTTTGCCCTTCAGAAGCTTCTTCAATTCTTTAAGGCTAGCCGAGATTTCCTTCACATTCTCTTCTTTGTGACCTTTGAGGAAGTTGATCCACACGTCAATGGACTCGATCGCCGCATCAGACTCAACTTCAGTCACGTCACCGTGCAAGACTTCCACCAGAGAATCAACATCAGGGGCTGCGTCACCTTGGTCTGTGTCTACGTGCTTTGCCTCTTCCTGATGAGATGCTTTAGGTTGCTTTTCTTCTGCCATAGCTGACTCGTCTTGCTTGCCTTTAGTTTCTTTTTGAGATGCCATCTTCGTTGTTCCTTTTATTGAGAGTTGTCGTGTGCAGAAACACTAAATACTAAGGTAGGCATTCGGCAAAGGCTTTTCCTCTCTCTTGAGAAGAGCATTAAAATCATGTCGAAATCGTTCAATAGGGAGACGCAAATTCACCAATTCATAACTCATAGCGCTGTAAGACAGGTTGAACTGCATCAGTACAGTCGTGGTCTAGCTTGCGTATTTTTGCCGACCGTTTAGGGCATCGATCTGGATCAGTACCGTAGATCGACGATGGTTTATCACTCCTCATGAATAGAAAATAAACTCAACGCTGATGTGGATGACGACCCCTAAAAAAGATGATGACAACTCAGACTTCTCTTCGTTCTCGTGGCATGGAGCTATTGGTGTCTTACCACCAAAAGCCTTCAGTTCGGACTCGGAATCAGTTGGTGCAGTTAAATGCAGGTCTAGTTCGCAAGATTGCCCATCGGGTTAGCCACCAGTGCGCCGAGCCGTATGAAGATTTAGAACAAATTGGCTACCTTGGCTTAATTCGGGCGATCGAACGGTTTAACCCCCATCAAGGCTGTGCTTTTAGCTCGTTTGCAGTGCCCTACATTCGCGGCGAGATGCTACACTTTCTGCGCGATCGTGCGGGTACTGTCAAGATTCCCCGGCGTTGGCAACAACTCAACAAAGAGGGGCAAAGAGTTCGCGAAGGGTTGACGGTGGATCTGGGTCGCCAACCGACAGATGAAGAAATTGCAACTGAGTTAGGGGTCGGTGTTCACGAGTGGCGCGAGAGCAAACTGGCTGCTAGAAACCGTTTGCCTTTGAGCTTAGACGCGACGATTTCTCAACAGCTTGATTCGCCGATGACGTTGGGCGACACATTACCCGATGCCCACTATCAACAGCTTCAGCATTTAGAAGAAGACCGCCAACAGTTGCAAAAAGCGCTAAATCAGCTAGAAGACAAAACTCGGCAGGCGATCGAATACGTTTTTTTGCACGATTTGTCCCGAAAAGAGGTAGCCGAACAGATTGGAGTCAGCCCAATGACGGTGACTCGCCGCATCCACCGAGGCATTCAACAGATGGTTAGTTTGCTACAGCCTCAAGTTTTGCAATCTGATCCCTAGTGGTTGACTAGCTCTATCAGTTGTTCATCATCTCTAGATATGCCGGGTTGAATTTAGTTCAGTCCGGCATTTTCTATGGCGATCCTAAATCATTCGTGAAATGCACGATTGATCGTGCCCCCTAAATCCCCCAAGTTTGGGGGACTTTGAAACTTGAAAATTCCTCTGCTCAAAGTCCCCCAGAATGGGGGATTTAGGGGGCGGAGCGGACTGGAACGGAGCAACAAAGACTTATTCATGGCTCATTTAGGGTCGCTATATGGCTATCGCGCTTTCATGTCAGCGATCGCGTTTCGTGTCATCGATGCGATTGCCTGATCACTGGCTTTAGGTAGGTGATAATACTTCCCTCCTGCCTGTTTTGCGAGTTCTTTAGCGAAGCCTGTCGAGACAAATTTATTTTCGGTATCGATGACAAGAAGTTGAGTGCCCATCGCGCGAATTTTGCCTGCAATATCTAACAGTTCCGCTTTGATATCAGGCTTTTCGCCTTCGGGAATCGTTTCGCCTAGCGATCGAGCAAGCGGTACATTACCTCGACCATCCGTAATCGCTACAATCACGACTTGACCAACATCTCCCGATTGTTGAGCATTAATACCTACCCGGACGGCTTGAGTTAATCCGTGGGCTAAGGGAGAACCCCCACCACACGCCATTCGATCGAGGCGACGTTTAGCAGCTTCGAT
>JBBRMC010000157.1:0-7390 GCA_038231055.1 Leptolyngbyales cyanobacterium | reverse complement strand
CTTTGCAGCAAAACTTGCAGTCATGCGGCTCTTGTCTGCCCTGGCGAAGTTGCTCTAGACAGTGGAGCATAATTTCTCGCCCTTCATCGTCTAGAAAGTCGAATAATGGTTTGCCCTGCATTTCTTCGACGCTGTAGCCTAGCATTTGAGCCAGTCGCCCATTAGTGAATTCGGTATTTTCGTCAGCGTCTAAGACCCAAATTCCCTCAGTTGCGGTTTCAATAATGCGGCGATAGCGAGTTTCGCTGTCTCGAAGGGCGGCTTCTGTGCGTTGATATTCTAAAATGGCGGACTGATCGATCGCTTGGGTCATTCCTTCGAGAAAGCGAACTTCTGATTCGGCTCGCTGCCGCTGTTCTCGCTCCCAGGTTAGCTGCTGTTGAAACTGGGCGATCGTGCCATTGATGTCTGACACGCACGATCGTAGCTGGACTGCCAGCTCAGGGTTATGAGCGGGAGCGGTCTTGATCCACTGGTCGATCGTATGTTGAAGTGTGACCAATGGAGATAGTGATTCGGTGAGTTGCATCGCTAATAATTTCTAGATAACTGCAACAGGGAGGAGCCAGGGCACCCTATAATCGAGAGCTTAGAAGTGATTGAACACGAATTAACTTCTTACAAAGCCTTTAGTGAGCGTAAGGGTATTATTCCCTACCTACTCAAATCTTCAACGGTCGGCTTCCTTCAAATCAATAATTTTTTCTCTCATTAGCATATTTAGTCTGTTTTCTCACCCTTTGCAGTGAACTGCGTCACACATGAAAGCCGTTGCCCAAGTTTTAGAAAGCCTTGTTGGAGTTTCAGGCGTTTGTGCTTGGGACACGTTGCCTGAACCTCAGCGATCGCCAATCCTACAAGCCACGATGCCCAATAGCCCCATATCGCATCTGGTTTACCCTAATACGCCAGACGAGTTGGCGGCAGTCATGCTTTACGCTCAGCAGCAGGGGTTGCGGGTGTTGCCGTGTGGTAGAGGAAGTAAACTACA
The DNA here is from genome assembly GCA_038231055.1 of Leptolyngbyales cyanobacterium. Lineage (GTDB taxonomy): Bacteria > Cyanobacteriota > Cyanobacteriia > Leptolyngbyales > Leptolyngbyaceae > Phormidesmis_A. Next base: position 6,399 of record JBBRMC010000157.1, on the reverse strand, counting down.
TTGGGGTGGGCTGGTTGAGGGTGTGAATTTGGTGATTAGCACTGAGCGACTCAATCACGTCATAGATCATGCGATCGGGGACTTAACGGTTACGGCTGAAGCGGGAATAAAGTTCTCTGATCTCCAAGAATTGTTGAGAAAGTCGGGGCAGTTTTTAGCGATCGATCCTCATTACCCTGACGAGGCGACGTTAGGGGGCATTATCTCAACGGCAGATACTGGATCGCTGCGGCATCGCTATAACGGTGTGCGTGACATGATTTTAGGCATTTCATTCGTCCGTAGTGATGGGCAAATTGTGAAGGCAGGCGGACGGGTCGTGAAAAACGTCGCCGGATATGACCTGATGAAATTGCTGACGGGTGCCTATGGAACTCTTGGCATCCTCACGCAAGTGACTTTGCGGGTCTATCCGATTTCTCATGCTTCTCAAACGGTGGTTTTAAGGGGGCATCAAGACGAATTGGCTCAAGCCGCTCAGACGTTATTAAGTTCTGCACTGACCCCGACTGCGATCGAGGCTCTATCGGTTCAAACCATGTCTGATCTGGCGTTAGGTAAAGAGATGGGTCTGTTGATTCGGTTTCAAGCCATTGCTGAAAGCGTCAAAGAGCAGGCGGCGCGATCGCTCGAAGTGGGCGCTGCATTTGGGCTGGCATCCCAACTCTATCCAGAAACCGATGAGGCGGATCTATGGCGACGATTGGGAGAAAAGATGGTAGGTGAAGTGGACTCGATCGTGTGCAAAATCGGAGTCAAACCGTCAGACGCGATCGCGGTGCTGACCCAAATCGAGCAGTTGTCTCAAAAGGCTGGAGCCGTGATTCACCTAGGGAGCGGGGTGGGTCAGTTAGTTCTAAGCAGCAAAACCCGAACGGTCATGGTTCAGGAGATGCGATCGCTCTGTCAAGCGACAGGCGGCTATCTCTCGGTTCTGCAAGCTCCAATTCCCTTTAAGCAACAAATTGATGTTTGGGGCTACGCTGGAGATGCCCTGGATCTGATGCAGAAGATTAAAACTCAGTTTGATCCAAACGCTCTGTTGAGTCCTCGTCGCTTTGTTGGTGAAATTTGATTATGCAAACGTCAGAAAATCCGGTCACTTCTGCTGAGTCGGCTGCCCAACAATTTCTTGGATTTGATCCTATCCACCCGCCTGACCCAACGCTGATTGATTCGTGTGTTCACTGTGGGTTTTGTTTAGCGACGTGCCCTAGCTATCGGGTGATTGGCAAAGAGACCGATTCCCCCAGAGGTCGGATTTATCTGATGGATGGCGTGAATGAGGGCGAGATTCCCCTATCTTCAGCAACCGTGCAGCATTTTGACTCTTGTTTAGGATGTCTTGCCTGTGTAACGACGTGTCCTTCTGGCGTGCAATACGACAAGCTCATTGCAGCAACTCGTCCGCAAATTGAGCGAAATCATTCGCGTCCGCTGCCTGAAAAACTGCTCAGGCAATTGATTTTCTCGGTGTTTCCCTACCCAAACCGGATGCGCGTGTTGCTGCGTCCTTTGGGGCTTTATCAAAAATCGGGCTTGCAACGATTGGTACGATCGCTGGGCTTTCTCAAGCAATTGTCACCTCAGATCGCCGCGATGGAGTCAGTGCTGCCTAAGATCCCGGCAGAGGCATTTCACGATACGATTCCTGCTCTGATTCCTGCTGAGGGACAAAAACGCTATCGCGTTGGCATGATTTTGGGCTGTGTGCAGCGCTTATTCAATCCGGCGGTGAATGATGCAACGGTGCGCGTTTTGACGGCGAATGGTTGCGAGATTGTGGTGCCTCAACTTCAGGGCTGCTGTGGGGCGCTTTCTCATCATCAAGGGCAAGAAGAACAGACGAAAACGTTTGCCCGTCAGATGATCGATGCCTTTGCAGATAGCGATGTGGATGCCATTTTGATCAATGCGTCGGGCTGTGGTCATACGCTCAAAGAATATGGGCAGATTTTGCAAGATGACCCGCACTATTGCGAGAAAGCGCAGAAATTTGTCAGCAAAGTTAAAGACGTGCAGGAATTTTTAGCGGCAGTTGGGCTGACTGCGCCCCTTTCGTCCTTGCAAGATCAGCCATTAGTCATGGTCTATCAAGATGCCTGCCATATGCTGCACGGACAGAAGATCAGCATTCAACCCCGTCAACTGTTAAAGCAGATTCCGGGTGTGCAGTTGCGAGAACCGATCGACGCGGCTCTGTGTTGTGGCAGTGCCGGAGTTTATAACATTCTGCAACCCGATGTCGCGGATGAATTGGGACAACAAAAAGTTGAAAACCTGACTAACACGGGGGCGCAATTGATTGCGTCAGCCAATATCGGCTGTTTTGTGCAGATCTCTAAACATCTGCAACGTCAGGGTAAGTCTGTTCCAGTGCTGCATCCCATGCAGTTGTTAGATTACTCAATTCGAGGTATCAAGCTGCAAACTGGATTGGATAATATGCTGATTGGCTGACAACGCGCTGAGGAACGATCGCTACACTAAACGGTTATTAGCGAATCGGATTATTTCCTATGTCAATCCGTTTTTGGCAACGTACCATTCCTGCGATCGTGTCCCTTGCTGTTTTGATTCCGTCGAGTCAGCCATTAAAAGCTTTGCCTAAACGGGTTGCTCAATCGAGTTCTCTACCGTCTGCAAAGTCGAATCTGGCGATCGAGCATCAGTTTGACAGTGCCTCCAACTTTTCAGATGGGTTTGCCCTGGTGCGGATTGGCGATCAGTTTCGATATATCGATCGAACGGGCAATGTTGTCGTTACCCCTCAAGTTGAGTTTGAGAGCTATTCGCCCTTTTCAGAGGGGTTAGCGATCGCGAGAGTGGGCAGCAATTATGGCTACATTGACAAAACGGGAAACGTGGCAATCAAGCCTCGGTTTGAAGGAGCTTCGCAATTTTTAGAAGGGCTAGCCGCCGTCAGGCTTGGGAACCACTATGGCTTTATTAATCCTCAAGGTAAAGTGATCATCAATCCAGAGTTTGAGTTAGCGTCGAGCTTTTCTCAAGGATTGGCAGCCGTTAAAATCGATCAGAAGTATGGATACGTCGATCGCACCGGTCGAATCGCGATTAAACCAACGTTTGACGACTCGTGGAAGTTTTCTGAAAACCCTGCCCCTGTCAGAATTAACAATCGCTGGGGCTATATCAATAAAACGGGCAAGCTGGTCGTAAAGCCTCAGTTTGATGGTGCGTTTAACTTTTCTCAAGCGATCGGGCGAGTCCGAATCGGTGACAAGTGGGGCTATATCAATCCAACTGGAGCCGCGATCGTGCCTCCTAAATTTGACTTTGCCTCTGATTTTTCAGACGGATTTGCACTCGTACAAGTCGGGAAACAATGGGGCTATATCGACAAGACTGGACGGGTGGCGATCGCTGCCAAATTTGATTTTGCGTCCGACTTCTCAGAAGGATTTGCACCCGTCAAAATCGGCAACCAGTGGGGCTATATCGACATGACTGGACGGGTGACGATCGCACCTCAATTTGACGATGCTGGCTCTTTTACCGGAGGGTTAGCGCGAGTGATGATTGACGGCAAATGGGGCTACATTCGCAAACCTTAGAGAAATCAGCGCAAATCTATCAGAGATGGATTGGTATGAGCGCCACATTGAGAAAAACACGACGATCGAGAATGAGCCTCCTCAACAAACCGAGGAAGCCGAGGCAGGTTAGACCATTAGCTATCCTGTACTTCTCTAGAGCACGATCACATCCTTAACACGATGAACCTCTGAAGAAAACCGCTCAGAAAAAGGCATTCTAGTCAAGGGCATTAACCGCCCTTAAACCCTCATCGTGACCGTACTTCGTGCCCTACTGATGACGACGGTTTTCCTCCCTAGTTGAGAGTGTTTTGTCCCGATTAGATTAGGGGAACATAAAGAAAGAAAAGTTTACACATTGAGTAAGTAGGTCACGATCCCGTTGCGATACATTCTCAAGGAGTTGGTCAACAGCCGCTCTAAAAGTGTTCACCGTCATGCGATCCGCCTACTTAAGCTGAAACAGCTTAGTGGAGAAAGTCTAGATGTTTGAAAATTTCACCAATCAGGCGATCGCTGCCATCATGTTTGCCCAAGAAGAAGCGCGCCGTATGCGCCAAAGCTCTGTGGGCACCGAGGCGGTTCTGCTGGGCTTGCTTAGACAGAAAGACACGATCGCCGTCACCGTGCTGAACGAGTTTGGCATCACGCTAGAAAAAGCACGCCTGGAAATCGAAAAAATTGTCGGTCAAGGGACTGGATCAACCCTGGCAGATCTTCCCTTCACTCCTAAAACTCGATCCATTTTAGAGAATGCATTTGAGCAGGCTCGCAAACTTGACCATCGCTACGTTCACCCAGAGCATCTGCTCCTTAGCCTGGTGCAAGACAGCCAGGGTGTAGGTTCTAAAGTGCTGATCAACTTTGGCATTGACCTAGCACAAGTTCGCATCGAGATTATTCGTGCCCTCGGACAAGTCGCCTCCGTTCCGGCGGGCAATGTCAAAGAGCGTCCGGGGAAAAAAACCGCAGGCGATCGCACGCCTGCCCTTGACGAATTTGGCACCAACTGGACACGTCTCGCCGCAGAAGGCAAACTCGATCCGGTCGTCGGTCGCCAAACTGAGATCGAGCGAGTGATTCAAATTCTGGGTCGTCGCACCAAAAACAATCCCGTTTTAGTCGGCGAACCTGGAGTCGGCAAAACCGCGATCGCGGAAGGGTTAGCCGTGCGAATTCATGACCAAAACGTTCCTGAACTGCTGCAAGACAAACAGATCATTAGCTTAGATATTGGATCTCTGCTTGCCGGAACCAAGTTTCGGGGCGAGTTTGAAGAACGTCTCAACAACATCATGCAAGAGGTGCGCCAATCGACCAATATTATTTTGGTGATTGATGAGATTCACACCCTGGTTGGTGCTGGTGGTGCAGAAGGCGGAACCGATGCTGCAAATATGCTCAAGCCAGCCTTGGCACGAGGTGAGTTGCAGTGCATTGGAGCCACGACTCTTGATGAATATCGCAAACACATTGAGCGTGACGCTGCCTTAGAACGACGATTTCAACCCGTGATGGTGGGTGAGCCGTCTGTGGATGAGACGATCGAGATTTTGCGTGGCTTGCGCGATCGCTACGAGCAACACCATCAACTCACGATTAGCAATGCTGCGATCGAAGCGGCGGCGAAATTCTCAGATCGCCATATCACCGATCGATTCTTGCCCGACAAAGCGATCGACTTGATTGACGAAGCTAGTTCTCTAGTGCGGCTGAGATACTCTTATCAGTCTCCTGCCAAAGCGCTTAAGAAAGAGTTGCGTCAAGTGACCCAAGCTAAGCAAGCGATGGTCGAAGCGCAAGACTTTGTAGAAGCTGGGAAATTACGCGATCGTGAGATCGAACTGCAAGCGCAGATTCAGGCGGCACGCGGCTCGAAGGCAGAAGAGGCGACTCCAACGGTTTCTCCGATCGTCACCGAAGAAGACATTGCCCAAGTGGTGTCTTCCTGGACGAGCATCCCAGTTAACAAGCTGACGGAATCAGAATCGGCTCTCTTGCTTCACTTAGAAGACACCCTACACGAGCGGATTGTGGGACAACAAGAAGCGGTTACTGCCGTTTCTCGCGCCATCAAACGCGCCAGAGTCGGATTGCAAAGTCCCGATCGCCCGATCGCGAGCTTCATCTTCTCTGGTCCGACTGGGGTGGGTAAAACTGAACTTGCCAAAGCCTTAGCCGCTACCGTGTTTGGCTCTGAAGATGCGATGATTCGCCTCGATATGTCTGAGTTTATGGAGTCTCACACCGTCTCGAAGCTGATCGGCTCACCTCCAGGCTATGTGGGCTACGACGAAGGCGGTCAACTCACCGAAGCTGTGCGCCGCAAACCCTACACCGTGATCTTGTTTGACGAGATCGAAAAAGCTCACCCCGATGTCTACAATATGTTGCTGCAACTATTGGATGACGGTCGCCTCACCGATGCCAAAGGTCGCACAGTCAGCTTTAAAAATACGCTGCTGATCATGACTTCTAATCTTGGCTCAAAAGCGATCGAGAAAAGTGGCTCAGGTCTAGGCTTTGAGATCTCCTCTGAGACTCAAGACTCGGCGCAATATAGCCGCATTCGCAACCAGGTCAACGACGAGTTGAAAAACTACTTCCGTCCTGAGTTTTTGAATCGGTTGGATGAGATTATTGTCTTCCGTCAGCTAACTCACGCTGAGGTGACTCAAATCGCTGATCTGCTGATTTGCGAAGCTGCTGGTCGCCTAAATGAGCAAGGCATCCGCTTAGAGGTGAGCGATCGCTTCAAAGCCCGTGTCGTCTCTGAGGGATATCGTCCCAGCTATGGTGCGCGTCCTCTGCGCCGAGCGATCGCCCGACTCTTAGAAGACAG
>JBBRMC010000156.1:0-7410 GCA_038231055.1 Leptolyngbyales cyanobacterium | reverse complement strand
TGCAGCATGGCTCTCAGATTCTGTGGCTCCACATGATTTGGCGCTTGTTTGCGCTCAAAACTCACGGGCTGATTGGTAAATCGGGGCAAGATTTCTCGACAAAACGCTTCGGCTGCCTTTGATCGATAGCGATTGGGGTTGATAATCACCGACAGCATTCGTTTCACCACCACATCGTTAATCTTGGCACGATGCAGCATTCCCATTTGCAACTCTTTCTCGATCGCCGAAACCGATACGAAAGACGCGCCTAACCCAGCTTGCACTGCGTTTTTGATGGCTTCGATCGAGTTCAGTTCCATCTCAATTTTGAGGCGGCGGGTTTCAATGCCACAGCGCGCCAACACCTGATCGATTACCTTCCGAATCGTCGATTGAGAATCGAGCGCGATGAATTGCAGCCGATACAAATCATCTTTTTGAATCACTTCAGTCCGCGCCAACGGATGCAGGGTGGGAAGAATCAGTGCGAGTTCGTCTTCGGCGTAGGGAATAATTTCTAGGGAATCTTGCAGCTCAGGGGAAATCTCGCCGCCAATGATCGCTAGATCAATTTGCCCGTTTGCCACACTCCAAGAGGTTCGCCGCGTTGAATGCACATGCAACTGCACCGCCACATCGGGATACTGTTGCCGGAACATCCCAATCATGCGCGGCAATAAATAGGTTCCTGTCGTCTGACTTGCGCCGATGATCAGAGAGCCACCCTGGAGGTTTTGCAAATCTTCTAGCGCTCTGCACGTCTCTTGACAAAGGGTGAGAATCTTTTCGCCATAGTTGAGGAGCAGGTGTCCGGCTTCTGTCAATTGCGCCCGTCGCCCACCCCGATCGAACAACGGCACATCTAACTGCCGCTCAAGGTTTTGCACCTGCAAGCTTACGGCAGGTTGCGAAACGTAGAGACTATCAGCCGCACGCTTAAAGCTCCCTTCGCTGGCGATCGCTTTCAGAATGCGTAACTGATCCAAAGTAAACGGAAGGTCAGACATACGGCTAAACCTAAACTGTGTAAGGAGCTTCGAGTAAACATCAACTCAGGAGGGCAACCGATTAGAGGGGCAACAGAAACCATTACCGATTTATAGAATCTCCTTAAATGCAAGATGTGACGCGGATCGTACAGAAACGTAACCTAAAGAACTTATGAAACAGGAGGGAATTAGAGACTTTCTGAATTTACCAGGAATCGTGAGCGTTGCCCTAATGGACGATCGCAACCATTTTTGGGGAGATTGATTCAAACTTTAGGTGAGGAGATTCAGATGAGACCCACCGAGGTAGTCAATCATGCCAAGACTTTGTGGCTAGGCGATCTCCTCATCTCCCGTCAATCAGGTGTCAATAGATTAATGCAAGGAAAGAGCCGCAGCATTTCTGATCTCTGACCTCTGACTTCTGAATACCCTGTAAGCTAATGTCTAGTACCTTAGTTTCTGTTTCAACTCCATGTCCTACGACTGGCTTACTCCCAGCCACTTCATTATTGTTGGTTTGCTCATTGGGTTTGCGATCGCCCACAGTGGTCTCGCTGCGCTGCGTCCTTGGGCTGAAAAACGGATCGGTGCTCGACTTTACCGAGTGGTGTTTGCAGTAGTGAGTCTGAGCATTGCTGTTCCGATGATCATTTATTTCTTTAATCACCGATATGACGGGTTAGAACTTTGGAATGTAAAAAGCGTTCCGGGAGTCGAAGCGATCGTCTGGATTCTCTCTGCCATCTCATTCCTTTTTCTATATCCCGCCACCTTCAATCTGCTAGAGATCGCAGCCATTCAAAAGCCCGAAGTTCATCTCTACGAGTCGGGTATTATTCGCGTCAGTCGGCATCCCCAAATGGTCGGACAGGTAATTTGGTGTATTGCCCATACGTTATGGTTAGGCACAACTTTTACCCTAGTGACTTCGATCGGGCTGATCCTGCATCATATATTTGGCGTGTGGCATGGCGATCGTCGCTTACAGTCGCGCTATGGAGATGCCTTTAAGGTGGTGAAAGAACGCACCTCGATCGCTCCTTTTTTGGCAATTTTGCAAAAACGTCAAACCTTTGAATGGAGAGAATTTCTCCGCCCGTCTTATCTAGGAGTTGCAGCATTTATTTGGCTACTTTCATGGGCGCATCCAATTTTAATTAATGCAACCAGCCGCGTACCCTGGTAGGATGATCCCAAAGCAATTGTAAACACTCATATAAGAGATAATGATGCGATCTGTCATTAGCGAACAGGTGTTCTCAGAAGAAGTTTTAGAGTCTTCATCACCTGTCCTTGTGCATTTCTGGGCACCATGGTGCAGCCTGTGTCGCTTGATTGAGCCAGCTTTAGCAAAACTACGATCGGACTCAGGGGATCAAGTTAAGCTAATCGGCATCAACGCCGATGAAAATCTTAAGTTAGCCAGCAGCTATCGAATTACAACATTGCCTACTGTTCTAGTGTTTCAGGGCGGCAAGCTATTGCATCGGGTTGATAGCTACCACAACCGTGAAGAGTTACGAACCGTCTTGCAGGAAGTCATTCCAACTCAAGCGAATGTCTAATTAATCATTGATTTTTTGAATATTTAGGATCGCGAATTCAGTAAAGTCGGTCATTGCACCGTTGACTCGCCCCACTGTGTGAGGAGGGCGAAGATCTCGGCATTGATCAATTCACGTTCCTTAGAATAGGGACGATCGAGGGCGATCGCCCTAATTGTGATGGAATTGCCGTGGCGAATCGATATTTTTCTATTCACTTCATCTCAAATTCTTAAGACAACCCGACTCTTTTACCTGTCCTTCTACAGATGTTGTCTATAAACAAGTTGGAATACTATCTCGTAGAAACTTGGGCGACAGGTCTGCCCTTCAGAAGATTAGGAGAAGGATTTCTCAAGTTCTCCTAAATTGACTACCCTGGATAGTAAAGAACTTTAAACTAGGCGTGAGTGATGGAACCGATTTATCAGTATGCCTGGCTAATTCCCGCCTTGCCCCTGGCAGGCGCGATGATTGTTGGTCTTGGGCTGATTTCATTTAACAAAGATACCAACCGTCTCCGACAGGCAAACTCTATCTTGATCGTGTCGCTCTTGGGCGCTGCGATGACTTTCTCTTTTGCCCTGTTTTGGAGCCAACTCCAAGGACATGAACCCTATACTCAAATGTTTGAGTGGGCTTCAGCCGGAGACTTCCACTTATCAATGGGCTATGTCATTGACCCTCTAGCGTCATTAATGCTCGTGATTGTGACCACGGTAGCCTTTCTGGTGATGATCTACACCGATGGCTACATGGCGCATGATTCTGGTTATGTTCGTTTCTATGCGTACTTAAGTCTATTCAGTTCTTCGATGCTGGGGTTGGTGATTAGTCCCAATCTGGTGCAGGTCTACATCTTCTGGGAACTGGTGGGAATGTGTTCTTATCTGCTGATCGGCTTCTGGTTTAACCGAAAAGCGGCAGCAGATGCGTGTCAAAAGGCGTTTGTCACAAACCGAGTGGGTGACTTTGGTCTACTCCTAGGCATTTTGGGTTTGTATTGGTCAACGCGCAGCTTTGATTTTGAGGTGGTGGGAACCCGGCTTCAAGATTTGGTCGCATCGGGTGCGATCCCAGGAGCGCTTGCCGCGCTGTTTGCCATCTTGGTCTTTTTGGGTCCAGTTGCCAAATCAGCCCAGTTTCCGTTACACGTCTGGCTTCCTGATGCGATGGAAGGTCCAACTCCGATCTCGGCTCTGATTCACGCTGCAACAATGGTGGCAGCCGGAGTCTTTCTGATTGCTCGGATGTTTCCGATGTTTGAGGGCATTCCGTCTTCAATGACGGTCATCGCTTGGACGGGGGCATTTACAGCATTTTTGGGAGCCTCGATCGCGATTACCCAAAATGACATCAAGAAGGGCTTGGCTTACTCCACAATGTCCCAATTGGGCTACATGGTCATGGCAATGGGAGTCGGCGCTTACAGTGCAGGGCTATTCCACTTGATGACCCACGCTTTCTTTAAAGCGATGCTATTTCTAGGATCTGGCTCTGTCATTCATGGCATGGAGAGCGCAGTCGGTCATGATGCTGCTTACGCTCAAGACATGAGAATGATGGGCGGACTGCGGAAATATATGCCGCTCACGGCGTTAACCTTCTTAGTCGGAACCTTGGCGATTTCGGGAATCCCGCCGTTTGCAGGGTTTTGGTCTAAGGACGAAATTTTAGGGGCAACGTTTGCAGCGAATCCTGTACTTTGGGTCATCGGCTATTTGACGGCTGGAGTCACTGCCTTCTATATGTTCCGAATGTATTTCATGACGTTTGAAGGCAGCTTTAGAGGCAACGATACCAGCGTTAAGCAGACGATTCGTAACGAGCAGCTTCAAAGTATGGGGTTGGCGTTTGGTCCCGGCGCGATGGACCCTAGAGAGCTAACGATGGAGGCACCCGACGATGAGGAGTCTGCCCACGGAGACGGTGAGCACCGTCATGATCCCCATGAATCTCCGCTTTCAATGACGCTGCCCTTGCTGATTTTGGCAGTTCCTTCAACGCTAATTGGCTTGGTCGGAACGCCGTTTCACAACTACTTTGAAGCCTTTATTCATGCGCCAGGTGAAACGGTGCAACTTGCCGCAGAGGCTGGGCAAGAAACGCTGTCTGAGTTCTATGTGATGGCGGGTAGCTCAGTGGGCATCTCGCTGATTGGGATCTCGATCGCCACCCTCATGTATTTGCAGGGCAAGATTGATCCCAGCGCGATCGCGGCTAAGATTCCGTTCTTCTATAAGCTGTCAAAGAACAAGTGGTATATCGATGAGATCTACAACGAATTTTTTGTCAAGGGAAGCCGCCGTTTGGCACGCCAAGTTTTAGAGGTCGATTACAAAGTGGTGGATGGGGTGGTCAACCTGGCTGGTTTAGCCACGCTCCTGACAGGGGAAGGTCTGAAATACCTGGAAAATGGTCGCGCTCAGTTCTATGCGCTGATTATTTTCGTCGCCGTGTTAGGTCTGGTCATCTTCTCTGGCATAACCTGAAGCCATTATTGATTGAGGGTTAGGAGTTGGCAGCGATCGCTGAAATTCTGCTAGTCGCTAACCCTCTTCATAGAAAACGATGAGCGGAAATTTGAACCAGTCATCACTAAATCTTAAAAACTATAATGCTAACGGCAGATTTTCCCTGGCTGACTACGATCATCTTGTTTCCGATCGTAGCCTCGTTCTTCATCCCACTCATTCCCGATAAAGACGGCAGAACCGTTCGCTGGTATGCCCTGGTCGTAGGGTTGCTCGACTTTGCGCTGATTGTATACGGGTTTTATACCCAATATGATTTTTCTAACCCGGAGTTGCAGCTTGTTGAGAGCTACCCCTGGGTGCCACAGATTGATTTGAACTGGTCAGTCGGTGCAGATGGGTTATCCATGCCGTTGATCATTCTGACAGGATTTATCACTACGCTGGCTATTTTGGCGGCTTGGCCCGTTACCTTCAAGCCAAAACTGTTTTATTTCTTAATGCTCGTCATGTTTGGCGGACAGATTGCAGTCTTTGCAGTGCAAGATATGCTGCTGTTCTTCTTGTCATGGGAGCTTGAACTGGTTCCCATTTATTTCTTGCTGTCGATTTGGGGCGGGAAAAAGCGCCTATATGCAGCAACCAAGTTTATTCTCTATACGGCTGGGGGATCGCTATTCATTCTGGTAGCTGCTCTAGCAATGGCATTCTACGGCGGGAATGTGACCTTTGACTTCCGAGCGTTGGCTGCCAAAGACTACCCTCTGATCTTCCAACTTTGGATCTACACAGCATTTTTGATCGCTTACGCTGTCAAGCTGCCGATCATTCCTCTGCACACTTGGCTACCGGATGCCCACGGAGAGGCGACAGCCCCCGTTCATATGCTGCTAGCGGGAATTTTGCTCAAGATGGGTGGTTATGCCCTGATTCGGATGAATGCCGAAATGCTCCCAGCGGCTCACGCCACGGTTGCTCCTGCGTTGGTCGTGTTAGGGGTCGTCAACATTATTTATGCGGCACTTACGTCCTTTGCTCAACGCAACCTTAAACGCAAGATTGCCTATTCATCAATTTCTCACATGGGATTTGTGCTGATCGGCATCGCTTCGTTCACCGATCTGGGCTTGAGTGGTGCCGTGCTGCAAATGGTGTCTCATGGCTTGATTGGCGCAAGTCTATTTTTCTTGGTAGGGGCAACCTACGATCGGACTCACACCTTAATGCTGGATGAGATGGGCGGCGTGGGTAAGCAAATGCCCAAAATCTTCTCGATGTTTACTGTATGTTCTCTCGCATCTTTAGCACTCCCTGGAATGAGCGGATTTGTGGCTGAACTGATGGTGTTTGTTGGGTTTGCCACCAGCGACGCTTATAGCCTCACTTTTCGAGTGATTATTGTCTGTTTAGCGGCGATCGGAGTTATCTTGACCCCGATTTACCTCCTCTCAATGCTGCGAGAAATCTTCTACGGACCTGAGAATAAAGAGCTGACTTCCCACGAGGTTTTGGTTGATGCAGAGCCGCGTGAAGTGTTCATCATCGCCAGTTTGCTCATTCCCATTATCGGGATTGGTTTCTACCCCAAACTGCTGACTCAGATCTATGATGCTAAGACAATTCAGCTAACGGCTCGGCTTCGAGATCAGGTGCCCACGTTAGCACTACAGCAAAACCAAAAGCCTGTAGTAACGCAACCTTTCAGCGAACCGGTTCGGGCACCTAAAATTTGATAGACAGACTAAAAAACGAGAAAGGCAGGAGGCATTATACCTTCCTGCCTTTTTTATTTGAAATTTTTCAATCGTTTTAGGCGTTCCGAGTCGTCAAAACTGAATCGGTTGGCAAGCAGAGGAGGTTGTCGCCCTGTGTGCGAATCATACCTTTTTGACGAAGTTTGCCCATCAGCCGAGTCACCGTGACCCGCGTAGACCCGATCGCACTCCCGATTTGAGCATGGGTTAATGGAAAGGGCAAACAATAGCCTTCATCAGTTGGCTCCCCATACTCTTCGATCAAGAGGGTGAGAAAGCCTAGAAGACGATCGATTGTGCGACGCTGACCTAACGTGCTCAACCAGAGAAGTTTGCGCTGATGCTGATAGCGGAACGCATCTAACACTTCGCGGCGGAAATGAGGCCAGTTGTCTAAATCGTGCCAATACATCCAAATCACAGAGGTTTGATCGACGTGAGCATAGCTCTGCAACGTAAACGGGGACTGGGCAACAATTTCAAAGGGTTGACCTGTGCCCACAAAACCTAAGAACGCCTCTTCTGGGCTGATTCGAGCCAGTCGGGTGGTGGTGGTGCCTGTTGCGTTTACTTGTGCCGTACCTACGAGTCGAACTGCACCTTTTTGAACTAGATAAAGCAAACCTGGGCGAGTCGGAACCTTTTCGTCTTTATTGAAAGAGCG
>JBBRMC010000155.1:0-7416 GCA_038231055.1 Leptolyngbyales cyanobacterium | reverse complement strand
GCCCCTTCCCTCACTCCTCCACCAACACTTGGGCGGCGTAAACGTTGGTCAACATCCCGCTCCTGATACCTGGGACGCTCAAGGTTCCGTTCTTGCACCATGATGATTACCCCGAAGTGTTGTAACTTCTAAACCTTATGAGAAATATTAAATTCTTGCTCCTCCCTAAAGGGAGACTTCTTCAATAGCCTGCTTTTCCATTTGCAATAGGTAATACGAGCGATTCAGTGCAATACATTCCGATGCCTTACGATCGTCGCCCCTCCGTGCCAGAACCTAAAGGCAGACCTCTCCCAGAAGGTGCCCGAACTTCTCAGCTTTAAACAAAAAAGGAGCGCAACCCTAGCGCCCCTCAGAACTTTTTAGTTTTTAAGTCTTTAAACTGACGCTTGCTGACGCTGATAGAGCGACCAATATAAACCTTTCGATCTCAGCAACTCGTCATGCGTGCCTTTTTCAGCGATCACGCCTTTCTCCATCACGAGAATTAGATCAGCCCGTTTTAGGGGCGCAAATCGGTGAGCGATCAGAAACACAGTCTTGCTCTCTGCTAGCTTTTGCAGATTTTGCAGCACTTGCTGTTCAGTTTCACTATCTAGGGCACTCGTCGCTTCATCTAAAATCAGCATCGGTGCATCAGAGAGAAACAGCCGAGCTAGCGCCACTCGTTGCCGTTGTCCGCCTGATAGGGCTGTGCCTCGTTCTCCCACACTCGTTTCATAACCATGCGGCAGTTCGCTGATAAAGTCGTGGGCGACCGCCAGACGCGCCGCTTCAACTACCTGTTCTGCACTCACGTCAGGGCGACCCAGACTGATATTTTCTAAAACGCTGCCGTTAAAGAGGAAGTCTTCTTGAAGCACCACTGCCATTTGACTGCGAAGGGAATGCAGGTCAGCACTCTTGATATCAAAGCCATCCACCAGAATGCGTCCTGATTCGGTCTGGTAAAGTCGCTGCAATAGCTTAGACAACGTACTTTTACCCGAACCACTTCGCCCAACGACACCGATCAGCATTCCCGGTTCTGATGTGAACGAAATGCCTTTTAGCACAGGTTCTTGCTGAGCGTTATAGCGGAAAAAGACTTGATCAAACGTGGTTTGACCCTTGAGCGGAGGCAACACCAAGCCTGACCCCGGTTCTGCTTCGGGGGCAACGTTGAGAATGTCTCCGATCCGATCGACCGACAGCAACACCTGCTGCAAGTTTTGCCAAAGCTGCACGAGGCGAAGCAACGGACCCGTCACCCGTCCCGATAGCATTTGAAACGCGACTAACTGACCAACCGTTAGTTCTTGTTTAATCACTAAATGGGCACCGACCCACAAAATCAGCAGATAGGAAAAGTTGGTCAGAAAATCACCCAAGTTATTGCTGATGTTAGACGTTGTGGACGCTTTGAAGCTGGTGCGGATGTAGCGCGCAAACAGCCCTTCCCAGCGATCGCGCGATGCCTTTTCTGCCGAGTGCGCTTTAACCGAGTGAATGCCTGTCACCGTCTCGACTAAGAAAGACTGACTATCGGCACTGCGGTTAAAGGTCTCATTGAGCCAGTTTCGCAAAATTGGAGTCGTGGTCAACGTCAACGCTGCATATAACGGCAAGACAGCTAGCGCGACTCCAGTAAGTGGAATGCTGTAGAAAAACATTAATGCTAGATAGACCACTGCAAAGAAGCTATCTAGAATCACCGTTAGAGCTGTTCCGGTCAAGAATTGGCGAATGTTTTCCAATTCCTGTACACGGGCAACCGTATCGCCAACTCGTCGCGCCTCAAAATAAGCGAGCGGCAAACGCATCAGGTGACGAAAGAGTTGAGCCGATAGACTCAAATCTAATCGACGCGCCGTGTGGGTGAAGATGAACAACCGCAGGATTCCTAAAACGGCTTCAAACACTGCTACCGATAGCAGCGCGATCGCCATCACATCCAACGTGGGAATGCTGCCCTGCACCATCACCCGATCGATGACCACCTGAGTAATCAGCGGTGTTCCCAATCCCAAAAGCTGCAAGGTAAACGACGCAAACAGCACTTCACCTAGCAAGCCTTTATATCGCCAGATCGCCGGAAGAAACCAGCTTAAGTTAAACCGTTCCTGCTTTTGAATTGGCTCAATTTGCCAGAGTTGCCCATCCCAGCGTTGTTGAACCGTCGATCGATGAATCGCCTCACAGTTCATCGTCGGGTTCATCGGATCAGCGATGATTAAGCGATCGCCCCGCACTCCATACGCCACAACCCAGTGGGGTTCGACTTTAATCGATGTCTCCTGCTGCCGATCTCCTGCGTCTAGACTCCTGCCCCACAGCAGCATCGCTGGAAAATTGAGCAGCCGCAAACTCTGCCAATTCGTCTCAATCCGACGAAGCTGTAGCCCCAACTTTTCAGCCCCATCCACAACATTCGTCGGACGCTGCCCGCGAAGTTGACGCTGCACCCAATCGATCTGAGCCGGGTTTTGCAAATGGTTAGACACCATTGTTAGACACGCAGCGGCGGTGTTCATCCCCGCCACAAACGGAAAGCCCTCAACGGGTCGAGCCGAGTTGTCACTTTCTGGCTGATAGCGAGTGCGCTGAATTGCCCAAAAGCGATCGATATTAGATGAAGACAGTGCTGACCAATGGCTCGCCGTCCATTGCACAATTTGCACGTCATTGCTAGCAGCTCGTGCCTTCCAGCCCGGAAGCTCTAACAGATCGCCCACCCACTCACCGGGTTGCAGCAACAGCGATCGTCCGTCGTCTGCAACAAGTCGGACTTTGCCTACCAGCACAATAATCTGCACATCGGGCGTTTCGTCTGACCAGAGCAACTCGCCTAGCTTACAGCGACGAATTTCAGCTTTGGTCTTAAATTGAATTTGCTGTTCGGGGCTGAGCAATGACAGGGGCGGTGATTCCCAAGGCAGATTTGCAGCAACATCGTTAGTAATCATGGGGCTTTTGCGTCAATACTGAATGGAACTGGATGGGGCAACTCATATCTTGAGACCTAATCTACCTGAAGCTTGACAGTCATCTTTTGAATCTTTTCAGCCAGCCAGCGCTCAAACAGCTCATTTTGTAACGTTTGCCGAAGCTGCTGATTGTCTAACGTAGCTGGAATCACTTGCTCAACTCTAAACAATGCCCAGCGTTTTTCAACTTCGACCGGTCCCACTAAATCACCGGGTTCAGCCGAGTCGATCGCCGCTCTAATAACGTCGGGCATCGTGCCGCGACTCACGGGACCCATCATCCCATTTGAAATGCGATCGTCCGCGATCGAGTGCTCTTGAGCCAGTTCTTCAAACTTCGTCCCTTCTTGAATCTGGATTTTGAGTTCATCTGCGAGTTCTTGATTTTCGACAATAATCCGGGAAAGAACCACACGATCTAGAAAAACTTTACGCTCGATGAAATATTCTTGCAGCTTTGCGTCTGCAATGACACTCTTGAGTTTCTCAACCTTGAAGTTTGAGTTGATTTGGTTATGAAAGGTCGAGTAATCTGACCCGTTTCCATTTAGCCATTCTTGAAATACTTTTGGGTCAGTCAATTGCTGCTGAAGCCGGAAATCGATCACCGCTTGCTCAATCACCGCAGGATTGATATCCAGATCCTCTCGTGTCGCAATTTCCTGTTCTAATACATACTGTCGTAGGATGTCGCCCAGAAAACTCTGAAGTTTTCCAGCAGTCTGAAGGTGTTTCAGACATTCCCTTAATGTAATTGATTGGTCGTCAACCGTGAGAAAAGCTTTAGCGTCCATAAATTCGTTTGAGTGCTCGATATTCAGATTTGATGTTAGCGTGCCCAGTCCGACCGTAGTCTTACCACCCTCTTTAGGAAACGTCTCAGAGATTTAACGGAGTCTATCCTGATTAAACTTGAAACTTGCGGGTGTTCAACTCCGCAAAATCAACTAAATAGCTTCAATTAAGCCAAATTCTGGTCATGCTTCCTAGCAAATATGCTGAGTTGATTATGAGGCTTTAGATTTAAATTCGTAACGCTTCGACTAAAATCGTAAATAGATCTAAACTCCGACCGGGGAACCGGGGGTTTATGTCATGATCTCTAAGTAACTATCTGCGATCAATAGGAAAACTGGCTATGGCTCTCCGACTAGGCGACACAGTTCCCAACTTCACTCAAGAATCTTCTGAAGGCACTATCAATTTCTATGATTGGGCTGGCGATAGTTGGGTAATTTTGTTCTCACATCCCAAAGATTTCACGCCCGTCTGCACCACTGAGTTAGGCACTGTTGCAAAGCTCAAGCCTGAGTTTGACAAGCGCAATGTCAAGGCTCTTGCACTCAGCGTCGATGATGTCACCTCACACATGGGTTGGATCGGCGACATTGAAGAAACTCAAAGCACTAAGCTCAACTATCCGATTTTGGCTGATCCAGACCGCAAGGTATCAGATCTATATGACATGATCCACCCCAACGCCAACAATACACTAACGGTGCGATCGGTGTTTGTAATCGATCCTCAGAAAAAATTGCGTCTCACGTTCACTTACCCGGCTAGCACAGGGCGCAACTTTGATGAAATTTTGCGGGTGATTGATTCACTGCAACTCACCGACGACCACAGTGTTGCGACTCCGGCTAATTGGACAGATGGCGGTGATTGTGTTGTGGTGCCTTCTATCTCGACTGAAGATGCCAAGCAAAAATTCCCTAAAGGCGTGACAGAACTCAAGCCTTATCTGCGGATGACTCCTCAACCCAACAAATAAGTTAGAGAAGATTACGATTAGTTTCTAAGGGCAAGCTTGGGCTTGCCCTTGTTTTTTATGAAATTTCGTCAGGGTTGACACCCAGCGATCGTAATCGTTCTTTTAGTTGCTTGACTTGTTCTTCTGCGTTTTGTCGTGCCTGAGTCTCTGCTCGAAGGGCTTGTGCAAGTTCACTAGGGATAAGCAATTTCTCACCCGTATCTTCTCGATAAAAAGCAATTAGATATCCATCTATCTCTAGTCGAAGGTTTAAAGGTTCACTGCGCCCATCGGTAATGGGATCGTATTGGTCTCGATTGAGCCGATAGCCTCTAAGCTTTTCTTCAATCCATTCACTTTTTGGGTCAAATAGCCAATATTCGGTCACGCCTAGCTGCTCATACAACGTGCGTTTGAACTCCTGATCTTGATTTTTGGTTCCGGTTGAGGTCATTTCAAAAATCACAGATGGAACTTGCCCTTCTTCCCAGGTTTTATAGTTATCGCGTCCACCTGGGGCAACGTTGAAGATCACCATGACATCAGGAGCCACCCGTAATCGTGGATAGCCTTGAGAGTAGTAGAGAAACTGATTACTTAAAACGGTTGCCTGCTGACCTGCTAGATATTGAGTTAGAACTTCTAGAGTTACTAGGATGGCGTACAGGTGAAGATAAGATTCTGCCAAAGGTGTGCCGTCTGAACTTGGATAGAAAATGTCAGTCTTTTGAGGAGTCGAAGAGAGACTGTTCATAGGGAAAGAATGCGAAGTGATCTCTAGTTTATCGACGTTTACTTGAGAACTTCGACAAATCCTCCGATAATGCTGAGCCACTTGGTTGCAACCGATGTTTAGATTTTGGAGTCGGTTCTCTTCGCCTTTCGGATAGATCTTGACCTGTTCCCTAGGGTTTCAAAGGTTGTACTATGTTCTTCACTGATGGACTAATTTGACTTTGAGATTCACCAGCTCGGTGTCTTTAGTATTGAGTTTAAGGTTAATTTCTCGAATCCGTCGGGAGAGAATGCGGATGATGTTGAGAGCGATTTCCGGAGTTTCGTCGATCGCTTCATAGAGTTGCTGCTGAGTTAACACCAGACAATTACAGGCTTCTAGAGCCGTCACCGTTGCCGATCGTGGCTCTGCGTCAAAGAGTGACATCTCCCCAAAAAATTCGCCTTTCTTTAATAGAACTAAGTCCTGATCGCCAATGTGCACGCGCACCTGTCCGGTTGTCACCACATAGAGCGATCGTCCTTCTTGCCCTTGCGTGAAGATCACTTCTTTAGAATTGAACGAGTGCTCATCCATAATTGATGCTAATCTCACCAAAAAGTCGTCTCGAAGTTCTTGAAAAATCGGGACTCCTCGCACCAGCAATAATCGTTCAAAACTGTTTAGCATAGCGGATTGTAGACGGACATCTCAGACAGGAACTTGGTTAAGAACTGGTCTTGGTGAGTCAAAGCTCTCTCCCAAATTTTACGGGCTGTTGCGGCGATCGCTACATGGGTCTCAATTCTCCTGTGCTGGGTATGTCGTCGTCGTCCAAGGTGAGACGCGGAAACGGAATTTTCTCAAGCTCTAATGTTTTCAGCATTTGCTTAACTTGCACCGAAACCAGCCGATCGGGATCATTTTGCAGCATCGGTAAAATTCTGGCTAAAGCACTGGGCGATGCAAGTTGTAGATAAGAAAGCACGGCTTCCCGGACAAATCCTCGCGGATGATTGAGGCTAGACATAATTTGATCGCTCGTCAGCCGACAGCGAGAATGTCGTGCCAGGTGAAAACAACACGCCAATGCCCAATCAGATAGGAAATGCCGCAGCTCTAGCAGATGCCGCACGCGATCGTCCGAGTTCAACAGCTCATAAGCAACTACGCTCGATAGGCTTTGCAGCTTTTCGCGATCGAGGGTGCGATCGAGCAGAGCCAACAACGCTGGTTTAGACGGAATATCGAGCGTGTTGTCTAAAATCTCTAAGCCTTGGGCTTGATTAGAGAGCGATCCTGACTGCAAATTAAACGAGGCGACTTGAATGGTTCCAGGATCGTAGAGGAATTTCATCAAGAGAAATAACCGCTCGATCGCATCCGTTGGCATATCGCGCAACGCTCGTCGCAGAAAATCTGCTTCCTGTCCTTGAATTCGCTCTGGGGCAAGATCCACCAATGCTGCATAGACCTGACCAATCAACATAATCTCCTGATCGATCAATTGCTCGACTCCCCGCCGCCCGACCCGATCTAAAACAGCCTCAATGCCGCGCTCTTGAGGAATTTTAAGCAAAATTCGCAAAATGTTGCGGCGTGTCTCTCCCCAAGAGGTTTTTAAGCGAGAGATTAGCAAGTCAGTGGCTTCTAGGGTGCCGATCTGCCCGATCGCGCTCCAAGCATAGCAGCGCACCAAATCTGACTGGTGCATATCTTCTGCTAACCGTACCAACATCGGTAGGGCTTCATTTTCAAGCTTTACTAATGCTTTTTGGGCTGCATCTCGCGTAGATTTATAGCTCAACCCCCGTAGCAGAGCGGGATAGTATTCTTCGAGTCGAGTGGCTCCGATCGCGTCTAAAACCGCACATCTAACTTGGAGCGATCGATCTTGCAAAAGATTGGGAACATAGAGCCGTAATGCTTGCAGGTAAAGTGCTTCGCTCAATGCACGACAGCCCATCACTCGCTCTTGTTTC
>JBBRMC010000154.1:0-7422 GCA_038231055.1 Leptolyngbyales cyanobacterium | reverse complement strand
GTGGCTAGAGCGATCAAAAGAGTTGTGAGAAACTTGACCCGCGATCGCCGTCAAGCTCGCAACTTAGGCATGGTTTTGGGAAGACTGGCGCAGGGAGCAACCATCTTAGTCGGTTTATTTATTGCGCTATCGATCGTGATTCCTTCGCTTAAAGCAAACGATTTGGTGCAGCTTCTTGGAATTAGTGGTGTGGCAATTGGTTTTGCGTTTCGAGATATCCTACAGAATTTTTTGGCAGGGATTCTGATTCTATTAACTGAGCCGTTCCAAATTGATGATCAAATTGTGTTCAAATCTTTTGAAGGTACGGTCGAGAATATTCAAACACGAGCGACGACTATTAGAACCTACGATGGTCGGCGGATTGTTATTCCCAACTCCGAGCTATTTACGAATTCGGTCACTGTTAATACCGCCTTTGAAAATCGCCGACTTCAATACGATATCGGCATTGGCTATGGCGACGATATTGACGAAGCGCGGCGGCTGATTCTAGAGGCAATGCGTGAAACAAGTGGAGTGATAGAAACGCCTGTTCCTGATGTGATCGTAGTCGAACTCGCCGGAAGCGCTGTCAACCTTCGTGCCCGCTGGTGGGTTGCGCCGCCTCGTCGTGCTGATGTGTTAGACCTCCAGGATCGAGTGCTAACGAACATCAAAAACAAACTGACGGCAAACGGGATTGATTTGCCCTTTCCCACACAGCAAATTCTGTTCCATGACCAGACTGAAGAAACGGATGGCGATCGCGCTCATCAACGTGAAGGTTGGCCTGCTGGTAAAGGTAAAGTGCCCCAATCCCGCAGCATCAGCGATTCACTCAAACGACTTGCTGAAATCAAAGCTCAGCGAAATGGCTCTAAAGGGGATAGCGCAGATCACTCTTTAGAAGAGGAGCGGACACATGAAAACTAAGTTCAGCAAGCTGCTAGATTCGCTGCATTCTAGCTTTTGGTTTGTCCCAACCTTAATGGTCGTGCTGGCGATCGGGCTGTCGTTTTTAACCGTTCACATTGATCAAAACTCAGACACAGAAACTATTGGCAATTTGGGTTGGGCTTATGCGTTAGGTCCAAACGGTTCACGCGCTATTCTTTCAGCGATCGCAGGTTCAATGGTCAGTGTTGCGACAACGGCATTTTCCATTACGATCGTCGCCCTTCAGCTTGCCTCTTCGCAGTTTGGTCCACGTCTGCTGCGAAACTTCATGCAAGATACGGGCAACCAAATTGTTTTAGGAACTTTTATCTCGACGTTCGTATATAGCCTGCTAGTGCTACGAACGATTAATGGTGTAGCCAAAAACGAGTTTGTGCCCCATCTTGCCGTCACCTGCGGTATTGGATTGGCGAT
Organism: Leptolyngbyales cyanobacterium; assembly: GCA_038231055.1. Classification (GTDB taxonomy): domain Bacteria; phylum Cyanobacteriota; class Cyanobacteriia; order Leptolyngbyales; family Leptolyngbyaceae; genus Phormidesmis_A. The sequence goes on along the minus strand of JBBRMC010000154.1, from coordinate 6,069 downwards.
CGCCAGCATCGGCGTTTTGATTTACTTCATTCACCATTCTGCTACATCGATTCAAGTGGATCATGTTGTCTCGAAAGTCGGATGTGAGCTAGATGAAGTAATCGATCGACTTTTCCCGAAACAGATCGGGCGAGGCGCATCAAAGCATCGAGACAAACCTTTGATAGACGATATTCCAGCCAATTTCGATCGCGATGCCCGTCCAATTCAAGCCACTAGCAGCAACTACATTCAAGCAATTGACACAAATCAGCTAATGCAGATTGCGACTAAAGAAAATCTTTTACTTCAGCTTCAGCATCGACCTGGAGATTTTGTGGTCAAAGGTAGCCCGCTTACGATCGCTTATCCTGCCGAAGCTGTTAATAAGAAACTAGCTGAGCAAATTAACAACGCTTTTATCTTAGGCTCACAGCGGACTGACCAGCAAGATGTCGAGTTCTCAATTAATCAACTGGTTGAAATTGCGTCACGCGCTCTGTCACCGGGAATCAATGATCCATTCACGGCTGTTCGCTGTGTTGATCAATTGAGTGCCGCACTTTGTCATCTCGCACAAAAAGAAATTCCTTCTGCCTACCGCTATGATGACGAAGATAAGCTGCGCGTGATTGCTGAACCGGTGTCTTTTGTTGATGTGATTGACGCTGCTTTTAATCAAATTCGGCAGTATGGACAAACGAGCGTAGCAGTCACAATGCGTTTGCTGGAAGCGATCGCTGTCATTGCTCCTTTTACCCATACCAAAGCAGACCGAGCCGCACTGCTACGACATGCCAACATGATCGATCGCGGCAGTCATGAAGGAACCGCAGAAGAGCTAGACCGCAAAGATATTAAAGAGAGATATTTAGCCGCTGTAAAAGCGATCGAACAGCAATAACAGGAGAAATTAATGCAATCTATTAACTGGAAAGGATACCGGTTTGCCGCCTGGGTTGGACAAACGCTACTTGCAATTGCCGTGCTTACTGCTGCGGTTCAGGGGAAATGGCAAAACGCGATCGCTTTAGCACTTTTTCTCATTGTTTCTTTGATGTTTGTTGTGAAAGCTGACAAACTGCCGACCCTGTTTGACTTTCTATTTGTCCTTGCAGCTTTACTGAATGCTGGAGGTTGGGTGTGGGGATGGTTTTACGCACCTGGTCCCTACGATGAATTGGTTCACGGCTTTACGATGTTCGCAATTACGCTAGCTCTCAGCTTTTTGGCTTATGGCTCCATGCTGCCAATTTTTCGTCAGCACACATTCCTATATCTGCTGACAGTTACCAGCTTTGGCATTGCGATCGGTGCGCTTTGGGAAATTACAGAATGGTCAGCAGGTAAAATTTTATCGACCGAAGTAATCGGCAGCGTCGATGATACAGTCATTGACCTGATTATGGATGCGCTAGGATCGGGATTAGCAGCAACTACTAGCCTATGGGCACTGCAAAAATGGACAGATTCGAGTACAGAAATAAGTAAACATCAACATCATCTGAGCCATCAAAATCGACATTAGTAACATTAGTAATTGGTTTGTGATTGTCACTGATACAGTTTGGAGGAAGGAATGAACCGGACATATTTTACGTTGTTAACCGTTGCTTTAGTGAATACAGTTGGACTATTGGCGAATCCGTCAGCGATCGCTCAGCCTAAATATTGCAACGATCCAGGTCCAATTCCAGCGTCTGAAACAACTAGAGAATTAGAGCTACCCCAGTTTGATCTAAAGCTGACAATTCCCTCCAACTTTAGATCACTTCTTCGTAACAACGGTGCAGTTGAAATTGTGAATCCGGGAACTTATGAAGTTCTCGCGTGTGTAGCGCGAGGCGGACGAGCATTAGGGCGGGGCTACGCGTCTGTGATTGTTCGATCGATGGACAATTCAAAGAATCTTGATTTGCGGCAGTTTGTTGAACAAAACACCCGATTGCAGTCGCGAATTTCTCCTTACAATTTGGGCGATCGACAAGGCTATTTAGTAGAATCTCGCTCAGATAGCAGTGCCCAATTTTGGCTCAATTCAGCCGATAGTGCAAACGTGACTGTGATCTCGGCGGGCTGCGATTGTCGAGGAATGCGCGATCGATTAACTTCGATTCTCGATCGGTCTAGCCTGTTAACGTCTAGATAAGTAGAAAATAAGTTTCTGCCAGCAATCTAGAGGACTAGGGCTTTAGCTCCTTCGAGCCATTGCCTGAATTGTTAATTCTCACATCAAACACAGGCGTTTCTACCAGTTGAACGGTGGTTGATGCAAAAGCAACTTGTCCGTCTGTGTCTAAGAACTCATCCAGCGTGCGGGTGAACAACTGGTCTTTTTTAATTCGCCTTGCCTTGTAATCCACCACATAGCGCAACGTAAATTCGATCCAGTTATCATTGGTTACTAACGTGACAAGCGGCTCAATTCTGGCATCTTCAATTAAATATTTATGCACCAGATGTTTCCACTCTGCTTTAGCTTGAGGAACATATTCTCCAACCACCTCATCTGCGACTTGTTGAAGGATTTTCCTCGCTAATCGATGATCGCTGCCATATTTCACAGGGATAGTGATTTCATCCCAGACAAACGCAAAATCTGCCGAGTAGTTAAAGACGGGTTCTTTGAACACAAAGCTATTTGCAATTCGCACAATTCGCCCATTGTACTGATCTGCCTTGACCCAAGCACCAATTTCCATCACGGTCGTTCGCAAAATGCTGATATCAATCACATCGCCCATAATGCCGCCAAGCTGTACACGATCGCCCGGTTTATAAAACTGTCCCGATGAAATGGCAATCCATCCGGCACAGCTAGCAATCACTTCTTGCAGGGCAAAAGCAACGCCTGCACCTACAACCCCAAATACAACGGTGAGTTGACCCAAGCGATCGTTGAAAACAATTGTCAGAAACAGCGCAATCACCAAATAGCCCACAAAAGTGAGCAGCTTCCGAAACCGATAGCGCGTATCAGAATCGGGAATAAGCCGCGAGAGGGAGCGACGAAAAAAGTGAACGACAAAATTAATGATGAAGATGCCAATAATGGCTGTAATGAACTTAACTACAATTGGATCTGAAAGCCATTGCTGAGTTAATGTAATAATGTTTTCCATAATGTTCTAAAGGTGTGGAACTGAGGCAGGGTGCGATCTCTTCGAGATATCTGCCGGTAGATTGCGGTTTTCTACTCACTAGATTGCGCTGGCTCATCGGAGGAGTGGGGTTTACCGTTGAGTGAACCGGGTTGATCGTTCAGAGTGGTAATTCTAAATCCGGGTGCGATATAGTCACTGGGCAAATAATTCTCTGGAATCGTATTTTGATTGCCATCTCGAACCGCGCGATAGTGAGGTGAAAGAATCTCAATTCCGACTTCATTGCACTTGTCTTGAATGTTCTGATGTAGTTCTGAGTAGATTTTTGCCATGATCGCTGGCTGATGAGTGTAAGCGTTTAGCTCATAGCTGACGTAGAAATCATCTAGGCTAGTTTGCAGAACAAAAGGAGCCGGATTCGTCAAAATATGTTGAGTCGCATAAGCAGAGGCAATGAGGGTTTCGTGGACTTTGCGCCAGGGCGCGTCATAGCCCAGGGTCACGGTTGTGTGCAGAATCAGCGGGGTTTCGGTGGCGGCTAAGGCACTGTAGTTAATGACTTGACTATTGAGTACCGTTGAGTTGGGAATCGTAATCACGACGTTCTTGATAGTGCGTAACTGTGTGACCAATAAAGTTTTTTCCATAACATCCCCGATCGCCTCTCCAACCTTGATGCGATCTCCAGCCCTGAATGCACGGGTATAGATCAAAATCACCCCCGCGACCATATTGGAAATCGCAGAGGAAGAACCCAGTGAGATCAACAGACCCAGAAACAACGAAACGCCTTGAAACGCAGGTGACTTTGAACCCGGCAGGTAGGGAAACGCCACAACGGCTGCTAGAGCAATGATCAAAACTGTCGCGAGTTTGTGGGTCGGCTCTGCCCATTCCGGGTAAAACCAAGAAAATGTTTGATCTCGACCCAACTGCCCAAACAGCAGCCGTGTTAGACGTAAAATATAGTGAACGACCACCGCAATAAAGGCAATCACAAACAGGTTGGGCAGATAGCTCAGGAAGCCTACCCAGAAGCCATTGAGCGCCTCTAGCAGATGTCCAACAATCGTTGCACCCAGGCGCTTTGTCCAGGGAAACAGACTGAGAACAAGCGTGAAGTAGATGGCTATCAGCCCTAAACCTAGAGCTAGACGCACCCATTTCAGCAACCGAGTCACCAGAGACGCAACCTGCTCGGCTGATAAAAGCTCAAAGTTTTGAATTCTCAGGGCGGGTAGGCGAGTTTCTGCTGAAGCGGCGCGCTGAGAAAGAAGGCGAGCGAAGGCACGACCTAGCAGTGTGAGCAGAACCAGCAGGGCGATCGTAGCTAAAACGGTATATAGCACCCCAAACAAGATGCTTTTGCTGCTGCGCTCCTGGCGATATTGCTGAATGACCGTTTGCAAATGGCTGGTGTACTCTCTAGCAAGCGGCGATCGGGCTTTACCTGCGGCTTTGGCATCGGCTTCGGTGATGGTAAACAGCAGCTTGTCACCGACTGCAATACTGGTTGAGTAGTCTTGATCCTCAACTTTGAGCGCTTCAACCGGAATCGCTCCATCGTTGGCGAAAGCCTCAATTCGTTGCGTTATGGCTTGCGCTCGTTCGGCGGCTGAAAAAGAGCCAACCTGTGCTTGAATGACAAATAGCTTTTCGCCTGCCAGCATCACAGGCGTGCCATCAATTGGATTGTTGACCGGAGCCGAATCTTGAGCAACGGTAGGAAGAGACACGACCAGTAAAACCGTAGTCAGCACCATCATCATCCAGTGCTTCAACCACTGCTTCAATCGATAAGGCATCATTTTGTTGAAATATTCCCAATGGATGAAGGGCTACGGACAGTCTTAGATAATCTTTGGAGAGTAGGTTTAATTGGGGTGAGGCTGAGCATCCCCGTAGGGTTGAACGTCACTGTAGCGCGGCTGAGATGAAAGAGAACCGCCGATCTGGGTTGCCTCCAAAAGCTACGGATGCAAAATACTGCTTACCTGCTGGATCGTATCTGACGTATTGCTATTCTTCTCGAAGCGCCTATCAATCTTTACTTTCTGTCGTTTGTTGCAGAAAAGGCGAAAGCTCTCGGTTAAGCTGTCCTGCTCGAACGAATTCAGCGTAGGTTTCTGCCTCGATCGCTTGCAGTTCCGATCGCACCTGATCCACAACAACGTCTTGCAGATCGGGATATTCGTCCAGCAGTCGCTCGATTTCGATGTCCAAACCGCTCAATTCGCCTTGCACCAATGTCATCTGATAGCGATAAAACTCTGGGTCAAGCCCTGGACGTTTTTCAATCGTTTCTAAATGTTGCAGCACCCGCTGAAGCGCCGTTTGCCGCGCGATCGCCTCAGCATAGCCCTGACGAATGGGTTGGTTGCCTAACAAGTTCAATTTCTTTAACAACGGTTGAATGGTTAAGCCCTGTACCAGGAGCGTGAACAAAACCACGCCAAATACAGTTGCAATCACTTTTTCTCGTTCTGGCAGAATTGTTGGAATACTCAACGCCAGCGCGATCGACACTGACCCCCGCAAGCCGCCCCACCACAAAATCGTTTGATCGGGGATGGAAATATCTGATCGAGCAGTACGATTGCTAACAAAACTCAAGCCATAAATGGCGATCGCCCGTGTCAAAATCATGGCACCAACCGTGAGCGCGATCGTGCCTAAATTCTCACCCAAAAACGCAAACCGAATCTGATCGCCAATCAGCAAAAACACGATCGAGTTGACAAAAAATGACAGGAATTCCCAAAATTCGCTGACGATCACGCGCGTCCGGGGATTCATGCCAATGCGAGAGCCAAAGTTGCCTAGAATTAAGCCTGTAGTGACGACTCCAATCACGCCCGATCCACCCAAATCTTCCGTAATCAGGTACGTCCCATACGCCGAAACGAGCGTTAACGACTGTTCCACCAGGGGTAAATCAAACCGCTGAGTCAGGTAAGAGATGCCAAACCCCATTAAGCCACCGATG
>JBBRMC010000153.1:0-7425 GCA_038231055.1 Leptolyngbyales cyanobacterium | reverse complement strand
TCCAGGATGGGAGATGGAGATTTCGAGTATTTGGGCACCAGAGTTTGACTAGCCATCAATTCTGCTTATTGACAAATCAGTGGCTGCTCATATCCCTCCGTGCCCTAAAATAGCAAAGTCTCCTGGAGAATCTCGATGAATTCCTCAACGCCCGTCCTCTCTGCTTCGGGATTGATCAAAAGCTTTGACGGCGTGATGGCGGTTAATAACGCCTCGATCGAGGTCGCTCTTGGCAGTGTCACAGGGCTAATCGGTCCCAACGGCGCAGGCAAAACGACGCTGTTTAATCTGCTGTCTAACTTCATCCATCCCGATCAGGGGCACGTGTTATTTGACGGAGAGCCAATCCAAAACTTGCAGCCTCATCAAATCGCTCAACGGGGCATGGTTCGCACGTTTCAAGTCGCCCGTGTGCTGTCGCGTCTATCGGTGTTAGAAAATTTGCTGTTAGCGGCTCAACATCAAACGGGTGAGAAGTTCTGGAACACCTGGTTTTCAGGCAAACAGATCGCCAAAGAAGAGCGAGAAGCCCGCGATCGAGCAATGGAAATCCTAGAGTCGGTTGGATTAGCCGACAAAGCTCAAGACTATGCAGGTGGGCTTTCTGGTGGACAGCGCAAGTTGTTGGAAATTGCTCGATCGCTGATGACCCGCCCAAAACTTGTGCTGCTCGACGAACCCACCGCAGGCGTTAACCCAACGCTAATCAATCAAATCTGCGAATATATTCACTACTGGAACCGTCAAGGACTGTCCTTTTTGATCATCGAACACAACATGGACGTGATTATGACGTTATGCGATCGCGTCTGGGTGCTCGCCGAGGGCAGCAATCTCGCCGTTGGCTCTCCAAGCGAGATTCAAACCAACGCTCAAGTCTTAGAAGCTTATTTAGGGCAATGATCCCGCCTGGTCTTCACGGTGGTTTAAAGAGCAGGAACGGTATGATTGAGAGGAAGTTAATTTATGTAACGTTCCTTGACTGCCACCCTTAAACCCACCGATAGCACGATTCTGCCAACTAGCTGGAACTCTCTCGATCCCGTTTGGCAGGGTAGCGATCGAGATATTCAGCAAGGCTTACCCCATAGTCAGTTAGCCCCAACTTGGCAAATGCTGCTGTTAGGAGACGGCTCTCCGACTCGCCATCTGCAACTCCTTACAGGCGAACCGACTGAAGTAGACGTGATCGATATGTCTACGATCGGATTTGATCACGACCACGCCCCCGACTCGATCGAGATGGTGCCCGGACCGAGATTGCGACGACAAGTTTGGCTGAGAACGTCCTCTGAGCAACGATTAGCCTACGCGACCTCGTGGTGGGAGCAAAGCCACGTAGATGAGTATTTGCAGAATCGATCGCTCCCTATCTGGGCAAGTCTCGCTCGTCTGAGAACCGAGCTATATCGGGATGTGAAAGGCATTTGCTACGGTCACTCTAGCGCTCTAGAAGAAGCCTTTGAGCAATCAGGTCCTTTTTGGGGACGACACTATCTTTTTTGGCACCACGGGCAACCCCTGACCCTGATCTACGAAGTGTTTTCACCCTATTTACAGAAATATCTTGGTGAAATGCAGCTTCACCCTTAGAGATCCCGAAATTTTCTAGGATAGCGAGGACGACACGGGGTTCCCCAGCAAACCTGTTGTTCTGGCAAGGATGAGAAGACGCTACTTCTTGCACCGACTAGGGCGTTGGCTCCAATCTGAACACCTGCACCGATAAAGCAATCTGTGGCAATCCAAACGCCGTTACCGATCGCGATCGGCGCAGTCTCTAGTCCGAATTGAGGATCTTGAGCATCGTGACTTCCGGTACACAGATAACTTTTTTGGGAAATCACGCACTGCTCACCAATCTGAATCGACTCCAAACTATAAAAGACGACATCATCGCCAATCCAGCTATAGTCGCCAATCTCAACCTTCCACGGATAGGTAAATCGAGCGGTCGGACGAATCAAAACCTGCTTGCCGATTCGTGCCCCAAACAGCCGCAACAGTTGACACCGCATCCAGTTAAATGGGTGAGGAGACAGCGGAAACAGCACCCCCTGCACCAGCCACCAGAGCATCACATACCAGATCGGACGACCGCGATCGAACCCGGTCTGGTCATATTGACGCAAGTCAACTAGGGGTTTTGCATCTAAACCCAGAGGCAGTTGTGCCGATTCCTGATCCATTGATCTCCTCAGTATCAAGCCTCGGTTTGGGCAACAGGGTGAGAGATTGCTGCGGGAGGCTCATGTTTCACTGTATTCAGAGTGCCACCACACTGACGCAACTCATAGAGCTTCACGCCAATCTGGTATTCATACTGACTCAACAATCGCCCATAAATATAGCCTGCCTTTCCATCTAAAAAGCCCAGTCGAATAATGTAGAAAAGGATGAACCGCAGCAGAGGTTTAAACGGAAGCCTAACCCAAATGTTTTTTAAGAATCGCTTGCGCTGGACGGCAGTGCCGAAAAGATTGGCTCCGATCGTGCCCTGCTCATCCTTGCCGTTGAGTCGGTTCAGATAGACTTGAGCCTCCCAATTTGAGTAGCGGTTGTGTCGTTCTAGCCAGTGATAGAGATCCTTAAAGTCAACGTGCAGCATATCTTGCTTGAGATGTCCAACCTTTCCTGAGAGAATAACGTGTTCGTGAACTTCGTTATCGCCTGTGTTGGCAATCTCCTCAGTTCTTAGGTTTTCATAACGCCCTTTCTGATGTCGAAACAGACGCAAATTCCAGTCGGGATATTTGCCTCCATGACGAATCCATTGACCGAGAAAAAAAACTTTCCGGTTCAAATAATAGCCATCACAGTCCGACTGTTGAATAGCAGTCTCAATCTCATCCCACAGCTCTGGTGGAATGCGCTCATCGCAATCGACAATCAGCACCCACTCATGACGAAACGGCAGATTTTCGAGTGACCAATTTTTCTTTTTGGGCCATCGCCCATTGAACTGGAACTGCACCACCTTGGCTCCGTGGCGTTCAGCAATCTCGATCGAGCGATCGCTACTTTGAGAATCAACCACAAACACCTCATCGGCTCTGGCAACACTCTCAAGACACGCCGAGAGATTTGCCTCTTCATTTCGAGCCGGAATGAGCACAGACACCGGAAGTTTGGGAAGCTTAGAGTTCATAATTCAACCATTAAGCGTGAGCGCGACCCAGACCGCAAGGTTAGTAGAATAGTCGCTGCCATACAGTGTTCCCATTCGAGAACGGTCATCTCGCTAATCATTTATTTGATCGACCTAAACTTCGGCACCCGGCTTGTCGGTACTGAGGGCATAAGTCGGTTTAGTTGGGAGAGAACTTGCCTTCACCTGGTAAAAGAGATTCTCATACTGGCTCAACGCCTGTTCAAACGAATAGCGCTCTAGTGCATATTGCCGCCCCTGTTTGCCTAGTCGCTCTGCTTGATCAGGATTTTTTTGCAACTCTAGAATCTGCTTTGCCAACGCTTCCGGATTTTCTGGCTCAACCACGATTCCACCTCGACTTTTCTCGATCGCTTTCGCGGCGCTGCCAGACCTGGGAACCGACGCAATCACCGGGCGACCGCTTGCCAGCAAAACTTGCGTTTTAGACGGCATATTAAACGAGACGACGTTATGCTTTTGCACAATCAGCCCTACATCGGCAGCGGCTAACATCTCAGGCAAACTCTCACGCGGCTGAAAGGGCAGCAAGATCACATTGTCAGCTCCACAGGTTTCGCAGTAGTGTTTCAACGTTTCAACTGCCTTCAGTTCGCCGACGATGACAAACACAATGTCTGGCACGTCACGTAACTGGGCTGCCGTCTCTACAACGGTCTCTAGCCCTTGGGTCAAGGCAATATTGCCTGAGTAGAGTACGACAAACTTGCCTTCAAGCTGGTGGGCACGTCGAAAGGCATTATTTTCTTTAGGAAGCGGACGAATAAAGGTCGTGTCTACCCAATTCGGAATGCAGGTGATTTTTTCAGTTGGCACTCCTTTGCCCTCTAGATTCTCAACAAATCCTTCTGCAATCACGCTGACGGTGTGCGCGGTTCGATATGCAAACTTCTCGATCGTTTCTAGCACCCAAATCAACGGCTTGTTTTTAATCAACCCCATGTGAACAGCAGCTTCGGGCAAAATGTCTTGCACGTTCAGCACGATCGGACAGTTGTATAGCCAGCCTAACAATGCAGCCGAGGCACACACGGGCAGTGGGGGCACTGTTAAAAGAATCAAGTCAGGTCGCCAACCTCTCAGCGCTTGGAAAAAGCTAGTGAGCACAAAACTGCTGTCTAGGATAATGCGATCGAGCAGGGTCGGCTTCGGCTTAACTCTGACATAGCTGCGCTGAATCGTCACCCCATTCCGTTCTTCAGTTAGGTAGAGTTTGCCGCGATATTGCTCATAAATTTCTCGCTGCGGATAATTGGGCATCGCTGTAATGACCCGCACTTCATGCCCACGTTTTGCTAACCCTTCTGCCAGCTCAGTCATCAAAGGCGCAATACCGATCGGCTCTGGATAGTAATTGTATGAATAGATTAAAACACGCATAGCTGATGGACTCAGGCGGTTAGGGTTGCGTTTCACTGGCTGCATTCGTTCTGAAGGGTTGATTCCTAGCCTCTAGCAATCATTAACTCTGATCAGAAATCAAAGATTGCTTGATTATCTCTAATGAGTGCTTTGCTCATCATGCCCACTGAGTAAAAAAAATCACACAGTAGGGTCGATCTTCAGGAAGAATAGATTTGGATCCTTTTTACTACGCTTAGATTAACGTTCTGTAAACAGATTAACGGTGGCAGGCTATTTAGATACCTAGCGAAGGTTGCGCTTTTTCTACTCTTTACACACTGAGAGAGTCTCTTCTGGATGATGCTCACATCAATTTAGCCAGGACTCTGGTCAAATTGGGTCATTAGCTGACTCAATAGGTGGCACGATCGCGGAAAACAGGGCTGCATAATCCATCTCAGCAAGCGACATCGCGATCGCTTTAATCAGAATTTGACGCACTCCTTCGACGGCATCTGTTTCAAGACCTGCTGATTGAGCCGATAAGATGACCAAATCAATGTCTTTTTTGAGATGCTTAGTCGGAAAATTTGGATTTTCGTAATCTCGATCGAGCATTCGCTTCAGTTTTTTGTCAAAGGTAGGCGCGTAAAGGGCACTTTTACGCAAAATCGCCATAAACGCTTGAGCATTTACCCCCTGATGGGTAACCAACCCCAAACTAAGTGCAAATGCGCTGGTCATCGCCCCAATTAATTGATTGAGTGCCAGCTTGACCGCCGCCGCCGACCCAACCGAGCCTAGCAGCACCGGCTCTGACCCAAAGGTTTCTAAAAGCGTTGACCAACGAGCAAATTGATCGGGTTCTGCGCCAACCATGACAATGAGTGACCCCGATCTCACTTCTGGAATGCTGCCCAGCACTGGAGCTTCTAGATAGTCGCCTCCGGCGGCAACCACCTCATCTCGAATCGTCTGACTTTCATGAGGCGCGATCGTGCTCATTTGAATTACGGTGCGTCCTGCCAGTTGAGATTGAGATGCATCGCTAAGCAAAAGCTCACGAATAGCAATTGCATCCGTGAGCATAAGAATAATGCAAGTTGAAGCGGCGATCGCGGCGGCAGCAGAGGGTGCGATCGTGGCTCCAGCTTCTTGTAGAGGGTCTAGTTTAGAGGCAGTGCGGTTATAAACAGTCAGAGAATGATGAGCATCTATCAAGCGTTGCGCCATTGGCAAGCCCATCAATCCAGTCCCTAGAACGCTAATCTTCACGGTTTACCTCACCTCAAAACGTTGGCTTTTTGAGCGTCTAGCCTAGAGTTTACAAGGAGAGGGAACCGGAACCCTTATTGAATTGCTTTCATCAAAAATTGGGCGATTTCAATCAGTTCGTTTTTGTTAAACGTTTCGAGTAACACTCTAGCTGCTGCTCTCGGTTCTCGCGGAATTGAGACTTGCTCATGTTTAGATGCGACTTGCCGCCTGGGGGATTGAGTCACGACTTGAGCCAAGGGCACAGCAGATCGGGCAGGCATCACTAGCTTAAGAAGATTTTGACTCACTTCAATCTCAGCAACTCGCCTTGTTATCAAAAGATCACTCGCTTGTTTGAGATCACGGATCACGATCGGAGCCAAAATCGAGTAAGCATTTTGGGGGTTGGCGATCGCTCGTTGCACGATTTGCAGAGCCGTTACCCAGGGTTTAGCAGCGTCATTGACTTGAATTAAGCGACTGCACAACGCCACAAGCTGTTGACGGCTTCTAATAGAGTCTCCCTGCTTAAACAGTTGCAGCATTGCCTTAAGAATGGCATGAACATGAGCAGTCGAATTCATCGAACACTGAGGTGCAGCAGCGTTTTTGGGCTGTAGTGAGGTGGCTTTGCGGCTAATGAGAGAGTGAAGATAGGTTTCTAGTTGGGTAAAAATAGGCTCAGAGGCGATGACTGTTTGGTGAGCCTCTTCTTCTCGCAACCCAAAAGGACTTTGCAGCGCTTCGATCAATTCTTTAAGAGTATCGAACCCTTGGAGAAATAAGTTTTCTAAGGTTTGGTCGATCGCAACCGGATGCTCTTGCAAGTGTTTAAAGCAATCCTCAAAGTGATGGGCTGTTTTTTGAATGCTGTCAAACCCCAGCATTGCAGCGCCTCCTTTTATCGAGTGTGCTGCCCGAAATAGCTCGTTGACTTGCTCTGCATCAGACATAGTGACTTGCAGATTGACTAAGCCTTGCTCGATCGTGTCGAGATGCTCTTTTGCCTCTTCAAGGAAATAGCCTAAGATTTGCTGCTGCTTGACTGATTGCACTGCCCTGCTCCCGTCGTCAAAAGTGGATATTGAAAGAGGAGAACTCTCCACTCCTGTACTGAGTGTTCCCAGACACATCTATCGTTTCACGTATTTAGAAATCATTTATTTAAGATGAGGCACTCATAAAGGATTAGCTCCTGAGCCAACCTGCTTCCTCGGATCTACAGCGAATGTTTTTTTAATGGTACAAAATTAAGATAAAAAGTTTTAATAGGAAGTAATGCAATGTGCGACTCAGAACCCTCACCCCAGACCCCTCTCCCTTAGGAGCTACCGTGTACACACAAGTTGATCCGATCGATCATTGCTGAGATCCTTCGCCCCCTAAATCCCCCATTCTGGGGGACTGTGAGCCAGAAAGTCTCTAGAGTTTAACGCCATTGCTCCGGTTCAAAGTCCCCCAGAATGGGGGATTTAGGGGGCATAAGCCGACTCAAACGAAGCGACGAGGACTTGTGTGTACACGGTAGCCCTTAGGAGAGGGAGTTTCAAGATTCTCTAGTTCCCTCTCCTAAGGGAGAGGGCTAGGGTGAGGGCTGCTTTTAAGCGGTTTTAGAGAAGTTGCACAGCGCGTGAAGTATTGATGTCCCGATAAAC
>JBBRMC010000152.1:0-7440 GCA_038231055.1 Leptolyngbyales cyanobacterium | reverse complement strand
CGGACGGGCGATCGCTTTGAGTCTGCTAGCAAAGTCGGCTTAGCAGGCTTAACCGGAGCGGTCATGAGATCGGGCGGCACTCAAACACACTCCCCTGATGAATTGAATCGATTATTAGAGCAACGAGCCGCCTCGATCGAGGCAGGCATCGGCAGCACGTCAGGCAGTGCCAGCTTCGACGCTCTCAGTGAAGATTTATCTGATGTGTTTAATTTATTTGCCGAAGTCATTCAGCAACCCGCTTTTGCTCCTGAGAAATTTAATTTAGCAAAGCTGCAAACTCAAGGGGGCATTGCCCGACGAAACGATGATCCGAACGGCATCGCAGGGCGCGAGTTTGAGAAGCTGCTGTATGGGGATCAAAGCCCTTATGCGCGAGTGGTCGAATATGCCACGATCGAGTCCATTTCCCGCGATGATTTAATCCGCTTTTATCAGCAATACTTCCGTCCGAGCAATTTACTGTTGGGGATTGTGGGAGATTTTGACAGCAAGACGATGCGCGCTCAAATCGAGTCCAAATTCGGCACTTGGAACCCGACCATAACCGCATTAAAATTGGACTTGCCGCCCGTTGCCCAAGCGAACCAAAGCGGAATTTTCTTCGTCGACCAGCCGCTGTTAACCCAGAGTTATATCGAGATGGGTCATCTCGGCGGGCAACTCAACAGTCCCGACTATCCCGCCCTATCAGTGATGAATGCCGTGCTGAGCGGGTTTGGCGGACGGTTATTTAACGAGGTGCGATCGCGTCAAGGACTCGCCTACTCTGTCTATGCAAGCTGGAGTCCGCAGTTCGATTTTCCGGGGGTGTTTGTAGCGGGAGGGCAGACACGATCGGATGCCACCGTGCCTTTTATCAAATCAGTGTTGGGCGAGTTAGAAAAAGTTAGAACTCAGCCTGTAGCCCCCAACGAACTCGCCTTTGCAAAAGATTCTGTGCTGAATTCGTTTATCTTCAACTTTCAAGACCCCAGTCAGACTCTTTCACGACTCTTGAGATATGAATATTTTGGCTATCCCAAAGACTTCATCTTTCAATATCGCAAAGCTGTCGAAGCCACCTCGATCGCTGACGTTCAACGAGTTGCCAAAACCTATCTTCAACCCAACAAAATCGTGACTCTCGTGGTCGGCAATCAAAAAGACATTCAGCCCCCTCTTGCAAGTCTAGGACAAAAAGTTACGGCGATCGATATCACGATCCCTCAACTCAAACAACCTTAGACGAGACCTTAGACATGGCTCGTTGCCCCCGCTCTCTGCTCGGCATAATGTTCGTTGACTGCATTGATGTTTGAGGTAAATACTCGATCAGTCCGATGAGGCACGACCAGGGTTGGGCAAGAAGCGTTATGAATCACATAGTGACCTGGATCGTTTAACAGATCATCTTGCTCTGCTGGCAGTTCGGGCTGCCCCAAAATGATTAAATCCGCTCCCCATGAGTTTGCAATCTCGCAGATCTTTTTCCCGATATGACCGAGCGGTTGAGCGATATCAGCCATTAAGCCTACATCGTTGACCACATGAGAGAGCGATCTCAGTTCTTCCAGATCGCTGTCCTGATAGCTCTTCCATTCTTCTGAAGGAGGTTCAGCAGCCTGAATCTGATCGGGTAAGACATTTAACAACAGCAATCGAGAGTGATTTATTTTTGCCCAAGCAAGCGCTGTAGCAAATACAGGCTGAGGATTTTTAGCGTTATCAAGAGCGATTAGAATTCTACTCAGCATGACACTCTCCTTGATGAATGACAGGGTTTGTTTGCAACTTTCTAATGGGCGATCGCAGCTTCAGACTGCGCTTGCTGCTCTGATTGAGAGGCTTGTGTCAAGCCCTGAACGGTTAGCACTGAGCAAGGCGCATGGTGCAACACATAGTTGCTAACACTGCCTAGAAAAAACTCATTTAGCCCAGATCGACCTCGACGACCCACGATGATCAAATCGGCACCCCACGTGCGAGCAACCTCGCAAATTGTGCGACCCGGATCGCCAAAATTTTGGCTAAATTCTGCTGAAACCCCTGATTGGATTGCGGTTTGACTCAGCGATTGTAAGAACTCTAGCGCTTCTCGCTCAAACTCATGCCACTGATCTGCATAGGTTTGCACGGTTTCCCGATAAAGTCCTGGATAGATCCCATCAATCGCCGGATAAATCGAGCCTGAATACCCTCCATCAAACGGAGACAGTGCATGAAGCAACATCACAGAGGCTTGGGTGGCTTTTGCTAAGACAATGGCTTCGTCAAAGACTTGCTGACTCGTTTCGGAGCGATCGAGTGCAACTAGAATTTTGTGAAACATAGGGGTTCTAGCCTCCATCTGTGAGGAATTTTTTGATTCTAGTTCTAGCTATAGAGAAACAATCTGAGGAACTTGTGAGGACAGGAGGCAGACTTGCTCAGTTAGCCCAATCTCAATCTTCGTTCTCTACTCCGTTGAGTGAGGTCAGATCGGAAGACTCTTCAACTTCTTCAGATTCTAAAGAATGAATTCATTGCTTAATTATCCGCAGGCAGACTTCGATTTGCCCTATCTAATCTTCATCAAAGCTTGAGTCAGTTCAAAGATTGAGCAAACGTCCTCCAGTTCCTGGTCGTATGGCGGCGAGACTGAATATATTGGCAGTGAAGTCAACCTTGTAAAGCAATTGGCTGCTACCCGTGATGATGTCTCCTGAAATTTCCTCTCCTCTCTGCTCAATCCGGCTTGAAACCTCTCAAAAAGCAGATGTTTCTGAGACCGTTCCTTCGAGTTCTGGTGAACTGGAGCGGCTCCATTCTTCGACGTACAACAAGCTCAAACGACTGATTGATATTGCAGGTGCGGTGGTTGGCTTAGTCATTACCGCGATCGTAGCAATTCCGGTGGCGATCTCCATTCAGCGCGACGATCCGGGTCCCATTTTTTACAGTCAAATGCGCTGTGGTGTTAAAGGAACCCCCTTCCGCATCTGGAAGTTCCGCTCAATGGTGATGAATGCGGACGCGCAAAAGCACTTGGTCGAAAATCAGGCAAAAGGCAACATCTTTAAAAACGAAAACGACCCTCGCGTCACTCGCATTGGTGCATTTCTACGCCGCACGAGTCTCGATGAGCTTCCTCAATTCTGGAATGTGCTCAAAGGTGAAATGAGCCTGGTTGGAACTCGTCCTCCGACCTTAGACGAGGTTAGTCAATATCAGCCTCACCACTGGGTACGCCTGAATGTAAAGCCGGGTATGACGGGCGAATGGCAGGTAAACGGTCGCTCTAGCATCATCGATTTTGAAGACATTGTGAAACTAGATGTGGCTTATCAACGCAAATGGTCGATCGCCTACGACTTGAAATTGATTCTCAAAACGATCGAGGTTGTGTTGAACAAACGTGGAGCCTGTTAATCAATCCAGTCTGGCTAGCTCTATAAACGGTTAAAAATAGGGATGATCCTTTGCGGATTGTCCCTATTTTCTTATGCTTAGGTCGGATGCTGTTTGCTCAAGCCGTATGAACCTGCCTACCTGGATCACCGTTTCTCGCCTACTTGGGGTGCCCTTTTTGCTCTATGGATTGCACATGCCTACTCCGCAGACTCGCTGGCTTATGGTAGGTGTATTTCTGCTAGCAGCAGGCACCGATTGGCTAGATGGTTATCTTGCCCGAAGACTCAATCAAGTCACAGATTTGGGCAAGTTTCTAGATCCGTTGGTCGATAAGCTGTTGGTATTAGCTCCTCTCATGTCCCTTGTTGAATTGGGGCAGGTTCCTGCTTGGGGAGTATTTATGATTTTGGCGCGGGAACTGACGATCGCAGGATGGCGCGTTGATCCCAATCTGCAAGGCGGAGCGATTCAAGGAGCAAATTTTTGGGGCAAACTCAAAACCGTAAGTCAAATTGTGGCGATCGCTCTCTTGATCGCGCCGCTTCCTGGCTCCTGGCAATTCTTCTCACTGACTGTTTTTTGGCTCTCAGTGGCGCTCACCTGGATTTCGGGCGCAATTTATTTGGTGCCAAAACAGGCTAGTTAGAAGATCGATAATTCCAAAAATAATCAGCGATCGCTGGTTTTGACGGAGCAGTCATTTCGACAGATGGGTTGAGCAGAACTAGCGACTGCACTGGCGATCGACGTTTCACTCGCTGCATTCGTCGAGTCACCCGGCTGGGAATTCCGTCTCCATAAACGATATGCCCTTGCCCTGCCAACACCACAACCTGAGTTTGAGGATTCGCTTGGAGAAATTGGGTGATTCGTTCTGCCATCGTCTCATCCCATAGAATTTGGGCGAGGAAGAAGCGATTGAACCGATCACTATTGCCTTTACCTTGATGGATCTCTTGATAGATTACTCGCATTCTCTCGCGATAAGCCTCTGGCTCTGCTCGAATCTCAGAGATTGGAGGAATGAATCTGCGATCGGCTACGGTCAGACTTTCTAGACCGCCACGAGACACCTTGCGAGTCACCTCCGTCGGGGTGTTGAGGGCAATCACTCGCAGTTGATTCTCTTTGGCAAATCGTAAAATCGGGGCGTAATACTCCCACTCGAAGCCCCATCGGGTTTCATATTGACTGATTTCTTTGAGTTGAGCTTCGGTGATCGTTCCTGCTAAATAGCGATCGAGCGCAAACTGATAGGGGCGCTGAAACATCTCCATCGCGATCGCCAGATTAGGACGTGACCGATGAAGGGATTGAATGATCTCAAGTTGAGCGCGGTGGTCGTCGGCGCTGTCGTGAGTTTCGCCCAGATAAACGACATCAGCGATCGCTAATTGTTGAAGAACACGTTGCGGATCTTCGCTCTGTTTTTGAGAATTAGAGACGAAGATTTTGGCAGTCGCCTGAGCTATTGAGATAGGAGTTTGAGCATAGGCAGGAACTGCATAAAGCAAAATAAAGCCCAGAGACCACGCCCACAGGTTGATAGAACAAGGGTTTGACATTAAACGCATGAAATCAATAAACTCCTCCTTCTGACTCACAAACCTATCACCATTGAAGGAATCAAACCACGACCCAATTGACGTACCTTAGTCTGCATCAAAAGAACTTAAACGTAGTTGCTATGAGCCAAGAATCCAATCCTACAGGCGCACAGCCCGGTAAAGGTGCTGCCGGAGATCACTGGGCAGTTCAGACAGCACAGCCGACTGATGTCAACCCTGCTGATGAGCGCATTCCGTCTGGTGTTGATGTCGAAAAGAATAAAGAGCAACTGGCGGCGGCTGCTGCCCAAGAAGCCGATACCGATTTGAAGACAACGGATGGATACGTCATTACCGAGTCAGGTCAGATTAACAACTTTGCCGTCGAGCCACCGATGTATTACGAGAAGGATGGAGAGCGGATTGAAATCAAAGAATAATTAGTTTCTTGGAAAGCATGGATGGAATAGTAGCGATCGTGTCTGAGGGACGATCGCTTTTTTATGCCATAAAATTTTGTTTTGTGCGGATTTAGAACTCTGACCAGCGAAAAACTAAGGCGGTGTCTATCTTAATTTGAAAATCCTTTATTTAATTTGCGGAATTTGCCGAATGATGTGTGTCAAAATGTAAAGCGTGTGGATCACTTCTTCTCTAACCAACTCCCTCACTCCGACTGCCGTTGCCTTAGGAAATTTTGATGGCATTCATCAAGGGCACCGACAGGTTGTCTTGCCTGTTCTTAATAGTGGTGAGCACGATCGTTCTACGGTAGTCTCCTTCTCGCCTCACCCCAGAGAGTTTTTTAGTGGGCAGCCCCGCGCCCTCCTCACGCCTCAGTCTGAAAAAGCACATCAGCTTCAATTGTTGGGAGTTGAGCAGTTAGTTCTGCTGCCATTTAATCGAGAACTAGCCGCCCTAGACCCACAGCAATTTGTCGAAGAAGTTTTAGTGCGGCACCTGCAAGCCAAACAGGTCAGCATTGGGCAAGATTTTCGATTTGGGTGTAAGCGATTGGGCACCGCCACTGACCTACGTAATATTGCAGAAGCTTATGGCATTCGGGTTAGGATTGTGCCTCTGTTTACCTTCCAAGGCAAGCGCATCAGCACCTCTGCCATTCGTGAAGCCCTTGAAAAAGGAGATTTAACGATCGCAAATCGAATGCTAGGACGCTCTTATAGCCTGGTGGGTGAAGTGGTTCAAGGTCAGCAATTAGGACGAACGCTCTGCTTTCCGACGGCTAACCTACAAGTTCCGCCTGAAAAGTTTTTGCCGCGCCAAGGAGTCTATGGAGTTCGCGTGTCTGGTGAAGCACTCAAAGGCGATCAGCCTGTTTTGGGCGTAATGAATATTGGCAATCGCCCAACGGTGAATGGAACGCAGCAGACGATCGAAGTTCACCTTCTAGACTGGATGGGTGACTTATATGGTCAGACGCTCACCGTAGAACTTGAAAAATTCATACGGTCAGAGCAAAAATTCGCTTCATTAGATGAGCTAAAGGCTCAAATTAAAGCAGATTGTGAAGTTGCTAGAGCGATGTCAGTTCCGGTTTCTTAAGGGGTGCTCCAATTTTGGGCATCTTCAGTATGATGGGCGAAAGCGTTCAGGGGCAAAAATTTAGATATGAGAGATCGCATTGAGCAACTGACGCAAAACCTCAGTCAGACGATCGTCGGTAAATCAGACGCGATTCGCCTTGTGCTAGTTGCCCTGCTCTCAGGTGGACACGCCCTTTTAGAAGATGTCCCTGGTGTTGGAAAAACTCTGCTGGCAAAGTCTTTAGCGAGGTCGATCGACGGTCGATTTCAGCGTTTGCAGTGCACTCCCGATCTGCTGCCAACTGATGTCACAGGCACCAATATTTGGAATCCCAAATCGGGCGAGTTTGTGTTTATGCCGGGACCCGTTTTTGCGAACGTGCTGCTGATGGATGAGATCAATCGCGCTACTCCCCGTACTCAATCTGCCCTTCTTGAAGTGATGGAAGAAAAGCAGGTGACGGTAGATGGAGTGTCTCGATCGGTGCCCAGTCCATTTTTTGTGATTGCGACGCAGAATCCGATCGAATATCAAGGAACCTTTCCACTTCCAGAGGCACAGATGGATCGCTTTGCGCTATCCCTATCGTTGGGATATCCAACTGAAGGCGAAGAGTTGCAGATGTTGCAACGGCTCCAAGCCGGACATACTCTTCAAGAACTCCACCCCTGCATTTCGTTGAAAGACGTACACGATCTGCAACGCTTGTGCGCTCAAGTCAACGTTGAAACCTCCCTCCAGCAATATATTCTCGACCTGACACGAGCAACTCGACAGGATGAAGAAATCACCCTCGGTGTCAGCCCCAGAGGAACGGTAGCCCTACAAAAAGGTGTGCAAGCCTTGGCATTCCTAGATGGCAGAGACTATGCAATTCCTGACGATGTGAAGCAACTTGCGCCTCATGTGTTGGCGCATCGCATGATTCCGGCAGGAGGACGAAACGCGCGGGGCATTGTCGATCGACTTCTGCGGT
>JBBRMC010000151.1:0-7450 GCA_038231055.1 Leptolyngbyales cyanobacterium | reverse complement strand
CTCCTTATCGCCGTGTCCTAATTCGCAATATTACTAAGGGCATTGCCGCCAATCCTAACCCCTACACCGATCGCGAATATGATGAGCGTCGCCCTAGCTCAGAAACGGCACGAACCAGTCTGGGCAACTCCCACAACGGCAAACAGTTCAATCTGATGGAGGGAGGAAACGAATTTGAGTATGACATCAAAGAGCGCGATCGAGTCATTGAATCTGGCAAATTCAGCGCTCAAGTTATCAAAACTCTTCAGCGAGTGCAGCGAGATGCCGAGTGGGAGAAGAAGAAAGTTTGCAAAAATTCCAGTGTCTCCCTAGACGATTGTGGAGACGTGCGGGTGTCGCGACAGTTTAAATGCAGCGATGGCAGAGTGCTGAAATCGTTTATGGAGCCAGACGATCGTGAGACTTATACCCGCATCTCAAACCACACGGGCAGCGTGATTGTGTTTGAGATTGATGGAGACTCTAATGTGCTGAATCCGGGTGAAGCGATGCGCTATCCGTCTAGGTTTTCCTCTGAACTAAAGGTTCGGTTTAACAGCACTTGCGCCGATTGCAGTCCGTCTACTTCGGCTAATCTGACGATCGGGCGACGATACGTATTTAAGAAGTCGGGTAGTGGCTCAGGAACCCTTTTTCAGTTGGTTCCCAATCGATCAAACTAGCAATTAGCGATGCTAACCACCAACGTGTAAAACGGCTTTGCCTACAAACTGACGATCGATCAGTTGTTGAGCAACGGTTGCAAGGTCTGTCCAAGGCGCTTCGACCGCAATATGAGGCTTGAGTTGATTCGTGTCAATCAGATTTAACAGTCGTCGCAGTCCCACGCTTGCCGACTCGTAACGCAACTCATGAAACAACATCAACGCATACAGCTTTGCACCGTTGCTGTTGCCATAAAAGCGTTGAGCGTTGAACGTCACTTCGCTGCCGCCAGACGTACCAAAGAGCACGACTACACCATCTTCAGCGATCGTAGCCAACGCCATTGAGAGCGTCCTACCACCCACCGATTCCACAATCAAATCGTAAGGCACACTACTGGATGGAAGCTCTTCACCCATCACGATCACCTGTGCTCCGGCTTCTTTGACTATCGACTCAGACTCTGGCTTGCGAATATGAGCCGTTACCTGTGCCCCAGACAACCGCGCTAATTGGATGGCAAAATGCCCTACACCACCCGATGCGCCTGTAATAAGTACCGATTTTCCTAACAGCAAACCGCCCTGCTTAAGCGCGTGGTAAGCCGTCAATCCGGCGACGGGCAAGGTTGAGGCTTGGGCAAACGACACCGATTCTGGAAGGGTAGCGATCGCGGTCGTTGGCACTGCTACCAATTCTCCCCAAGCACCAGACTGCACAAACCCCACGACCCGCGTTCCACCATGAGGACTCGATCCATCGGCTGCTTCCGTCTCGATCGTGCCTGCTAAATCCCAACCGGGTTGCCAACCAGCCTCAGCCGACTGAGAACGCCGGATTTCACCGCGATTGAGAGAAATGGCGGTCACTCGAACAAGTGCCTCGTTGGGCGCGGGTGTAGGCGCATCAACCTCACGCAGCGTTAACCGTCCTGACACAGTGGGATCGACCACGATCGCTTGAATCTTGCTCATAGTATTTCTCTTGACTGGACGAATTTAGCGTGACACGATCGAGCGACTATTGCGCTTCAACCGTAGGAAGTTGTTCTGGCGAAATCTTCAACGCGACTAAGCGAGCGTCACGTTTCACCGTTACGTCTAGCTGACCATTCACCCCTACTTGATCGACCAATCTTTGGAGCGTATTAACTTTATCCACCGATTGTTGATTGACTTCGGAAATAACATCTCCTGCCCGCAGCCCTCCTTTTGCTGCCGGAGTGCCTTTGCCCACCTGCACAACTAGAATTCCGTTGTCTTCCTCCACTCGGATCTTGCTATTAGGCGCTTGGTTAACAAACTGTTTTACCTGAGGAGTTAGAGCGACCATCTGTACCCCAATATAGGGATGCTGTACCGTTCCGGTTGCAATCAACTGTCGAGCAACGCTTTGAGCCGTATTAATTGGGATCGCAAATCCTAATCCTTGCGTACCGCGAATAATCGCCGTATTCACACCAATCACTTCCCCTTGAGCGTTTAGCAGAGGTCCGCCAGAATTACCAGGATTAATCGCCGCATCGGTCTGAATAAACCCTACCCGCTTATCAGGTACGCCAATATCAGCGCTCGATCGCTCTGTGCCGCTAATCACGCCTACCGTAACCGTTTCTTGCAGCCCTAGCGGATTGCCGATTGCGATCGCCCATTGCCCCTGACGCACCTGGTCAGAATTGCCCAAACTCACCACGGGTAAGTTATCGCCTTGCACCTCAATAACCGCCACATCCGTCACCAGGTCTTTGCCCAACACCTTACCCTCTAAGATGCGTCCGTCTTGAAACGACACCGTGACCATATCAGCGTTATCGACGACGTGAGCGTTAGTAATAATTTGTCCCATCGAGTCTGCCGAGCTGATCACAAACCCAGAGCCAATGCCGCGCAAAACTGATTGAGGAGATGCCCCTTGAGGTCTACCCAAAAAAGGTCTGAGCGCACTCGGAATATCGCCGCCCATCTTGCGAGACACATTGACTTGAACCACTGCCCCCTCGACTCTTTCAACGACTGCGGTAACAAAGTTGTTGGAGTCAGAACTTGGAAACAAAGAGTTAACTCCGGCGGCTTGAGCAGGTTTTGTCCCAGCACCGATTAAGAAAAGACTGATGATTACCAGCAGGGTGATAACTTGAGTCCCTAGTGTTCGTATCTGATTTGGCGCTCGAAGAAAGCTGCATCGTAAGTGAGTCATAAATTGAAGTCCTGTGCTGGGATTGCCAGATGAGAGTGGCTCTTATCAACTGCTCCATCATTAGCGATCGCACAGAAAATTTCTTCAATCCTACGGCTGAATCCTGCCTCTCTTTTAACCTTGTACTAACTGATACTCATCGCAAAAAAGCCCTACGTAACCATAGGGCTTCCAGAGAGGAAAAATTAGCAGAGCAGCACTATTTTTTGTCAGTGTACGTGTAAGAACCCATTTCACAAAGATTCAGATTTTCTTGCTCTAGGGTCGAGCCATCTGCAAAAACGCCTCTGATCCCATAGCTACAGGTTGTTTTGCCATCTGCGATCGTCACGTCACCTGACTCTCCAGAATCAATTGAGCTGCCTAAGATATTCTCTCCCCAGTGATTTAGCTCGGTCGATTCTACATAAAACTCGACGAGTGGGCTAGAGCTTTTGTTCTGCAGCGTGAACTTCAGGTCTTCAGCGTGAGCACTCTGAACGCCAACCATGACGATTGAAAGAGCGAATGTGGCTGTGGTAAAGATTTTACGCAACGGGGATTGAATCATAATAAGGTGCTTTGAACTCAATGAAGAGAGGAGTTGTACTCAGTAAAGCTTAAGATGTTTTGGATACTCAGTACAAGCGTAAATTCACAGACTAAAGCGCAAAGATTGAATCTCGATCGCTCTCGTATCTCCTAAGCTGGAATCTCCATCACAAACTCTGTCCCCTGCCCGACTGAAGAGATGCAGCGTAGCTCACCACCATGTCGTTCAGCAATGATTTTGTAGCTAATTGAAAGTCCTAACCCCGTTCCTTTGCCGACGGGTTTAGTCGTGAAGAAGGGATCAAACAACCGTTGTTGCACCTCAACTGGAATGCCCACCCCATTATCTGCAATGGTGATTCTGACGCGTTCTGAAAGCATCTCCGTCCGAATGCGAAGAACACTAGGATTGCTGAAGCGCTCCCTAGGCGATCGTTGAGCATCGCGTTCGTCTAAGGCATCGATCGCGTTTGCAACCAAATTAATAAAAACCTGATTGAGTTGCCCAGCATAGCAATTTATTAACGGTAGCTGCCCATAGTCTCGCGTGATCTGAATCCCAGGATGATCGGGTTTTGGTTTAAGCCGATGTTGCAAAATTACAAGCGTGCTTTCAATGCCATCATGAATGTCAACCGCCTTCATGTCAGATTGATCCATCCGCGAGAAGTCTTTTAGCGATATCACAATTTCTTGAATGCGATTGGTTCCAATTTGCATGGAGTGTAGCAATCGCGGAAAATCTTCTACCAAAAAGTCAAAATCAATATCCTCTAGCGTTTCTTCAACTTCGGCGCACGGATCTTGGTAGCATTCTTGATAGACCTGCAATAGTTTAAGCAAGTCTTTAATATATTCGTTAGCGTGAATTACATTACCTTGAATAAAATTTACTGGATTGTTAATTTCATGGGCAATTCCGGCAACTAGTTGCCCTAGAGATGACATTTTTTCGCTTTGTATAAGCTGTAATTGAGTCTGTTGTAGCTCGTATAGCGTTTTTTCTAAGAAGGCGTTTTTATTATTTAATTCTTGCGTTCTCAGATTGACCTTTTCTTCTAAAAGCTGTTGTTCTTGTTGCAGCGCTTGATAGAACTTGACATTGTTAATTGCGGTGGTTGCATGACTGACTAAGTTTGCGAGTCCTAGCCTTGACTCACCGTCAGCCCGAATGCGATTGAGATAAGGAAAATTTTCGGCTGTGTTGCCAGCGACGAGCAGCCCATTCTCCCCTAAAGGAAAGATCACATACTCATCCATTTTGAACCTAGCACCCAAGCTGATCAGCAAAGGCTGAGAGCAGTTCTCCTGACAAATAATTGAGTCTGCCCCGATCGCTAAGGGGTGGAAAGCAGGGTCTGTCAGCAATAGGTTGATAGCTGCTACATCTTTGAGGGAGTCTTCATCATGATAACCATCAAAGGCTTTGACTTTGAAGCTCTGATTAGAGGGCACTAAAATTAGGCAGCGCTCAAGATTTAACTCATAAACTACAAACTGCATCACCTGTTGTAGAATTTCGTCTAGGTCAAAGGTGCGGTTGAATCTTCTACCTGCCTCATTAAGCTGGTGATAGACTCGAAGCTGACCATCTAACTGCTCTTGGTACGCATAAAGCTTGCTTTCAATTTTGACAAGTCGTTTAACTTGATCAGTCAAGCGCTGGTTTTCTTGCTGGAGGGTTTCGACCTCGCTGAGAATCGGGATTGAGCGATCGTAAAGATCGGGCACTGGATTTTCTATCTCTCTCATCACAATGGCTAGATGCCTACTTAATAAATCGCCGCTAAGACGGCGGTGTAGTTGTGAAAACAATTATGGTCGTGAACCGGACCGATTTCTCCAAACGTATAAACCCCTATCCAGGGAGCATCAGCCCCTACTTTCTCTTGTAGCGTTTTGAGCAGACTCAGCTTTTCTTGATCTCTAAAAACAGTCTTGCCGCGACCACAGCAGTCAAACTGAAAGATGAGTTTTGGTAACGCTTGACCCAGTTGTTGTTGAATGGTTTCTGCCATCTGCTCGATGCCTGCCGTAATCTTTTCGTGATCGCGTCGAGTCATCCAAATCTCACATCCCTCCTCCACCTCGGTTTGAATAGTAACTGCACCCACTTGGTCATCTTTAGATGGAATAAACCGAATCAAGAATTCGTTATAGTCTCGCATGTGCCCTGGTGCTTTGAACCCTAGACAGAGGTTTGCGACTGCTTTTTCCCAGTTGTCGATCTCATCCTCATTCAGATATTCTTTCAACACCTCTAGAACAGGTTTATGGTCAATCTCATAGATGATGTTTCCTTTAGAGCGGGTAATGTGGCGTTTTCCTCCGATCGCAGCACAGCCATGATTGACTGCCCAAGCAAATTTTGCGTTACCAGATAATAATGCCCAAACTGCTCCGTCAGAGATCACTTGGTCGTCGTGATATTGATAGGTTTGTTTAAATGCAAAGTTATCAGCCGCAACTCCACCAAAGATAGGCAGTGGGTGAGCGAGTTTGAGCCGCTCGTCTAAGCCACTCATGACGCGATCGAAATTAAAGGTCAACCCGTCTGCAAACAAGAATATGGCTTTTGCATCGGGCTGCATCTGCTGGCGAAGGGTGGCTCCGATCGTGCAACCCACTTGAGTCGGATCGTCTTTCAAGCCCGTGGTGATGCCATGCTCAAACCGCATTTCATCAGATTGAATGACCATCACTGCAACTGAGAAGTTTGACTCGTCTGCTTCTCCTGTAGCAATCACGCCTTCACCAGAGCAGCCAATGAGTGGTGCAGAGCACGTTAGTTCTCGCACTGAGTTGAGCAAAACAGTTTGGTTATAGCCAACCGATGCAAACATCAAAACAAAATCAGGCTTTTGGATGTTTGCCTTTCTGAGGGCGATTTCCACCGCTTCTTTTGCCGCATTTTTGGGATTGCGGATATGGCTCATGCCCACCCCAGCTTGAGTTCCCATCTAAACCACCTCAAAAGTGTCAGTCTTACTGGTTTAGGGTTCCCTTCATTTATAAAAAAGTGCGGTGGATGGGATCAGGTTTCAGGAAATCAAGTTCGATCTGACCTCTGACTCCTGAAACCTGCTGTTTACTTAGGCTCAAACTTAAGGGAGACTCCGTTCATGCAATAGCGCTGTCCAGTTGGGGCAGGACCGTCGTTAAAGACGTGTCCTAAATGTCCGCCACAGCGACTGCAATGGACTTCAACACGGGTCATAAAAAGTGACTTGTCGGTTGTGGTTGCGATCGCGCCTTCCAAGGGTGCGAAAAAGCTGGGCCATCCAGTGCCGCTATCAAACTTGGTGTCTGAGGTGAATAGGGGCAACCCACACCCACTACACTCATAGGTGCCTGGGTCATATTGTTTGTCGAGTGGGCTGGTGCGAGCGCGTTCGGTTCCATGCTTGCGTAGAACTTGAAACTGTTCTGGGGTCAGCAGTTGTTTCCATTCATCTTCTGTTTTTGTGGTTTCAAACTCACTGTTTGAGGTTGTCATCTTGATTGCGCTCCAGCTAAATCGTTGAGTCTCCAGTCACCATTTTAGAGGGTTCTGAAGGGTCTTGCGGCTTTGGATAACCGAACCCTTGTAAGACCGTTCTCTTAAAATTTTTGATGCAAATCGGATGGGTTGACGCAAAATGATGAACAGTTTGTGCAGGTTGCAATGTTGATGAAAGAGGCTTCTGAGCAATTGACCTTAGCAAAAAACGCCTTTCAAGCTCAGGATTGGAGCACCACAGAGCAAATCTGTCTGCACCTGATCCAGCAAGATTCGCAGCAGGTCGAGGTATTGGAGATGTTAGGTGTGGTCTACTGTCAAGTCGGACAATTTGACCGTGCGATCGCACACTACCAGTCTCTTCTGACGCTTACGCCTGATCATGCGTCTGTTCACTACAATTTGGGCACGGCGTTCTCAAAACTAGAGCAGATTGATGCGGCGATCGAGCACTATCAAGCTGCGATCGCTCTCGACCCAAATTTTTATCAAAGTTACTACAACCTCGGCAATGCCTATCTTGCTCAACACCAGAATGAGGACGCGATCGCGGCGTATCGTCAAACGTTGAAATTG
>JBBRMC010000150.1:0-7457 GCA_038231055.1 Leptolyngbyales cyanobacterium | reverse complement strand
ATTTCCCTGTTAGCGATTACGTCGTTATCTCAGAAGCGTTGGTTATTTGGTCTAGCACTGATTCCCACAGTGTTTGGGGTTGTGATGGGGTTGGCTGGATTATTCGGATGGAATTTGCATCCAGACTTTTTGATCAAGCCGTTGACGCAAACCCCGCAATTCCCTGTCTGGAGAGTTGCCAGTCGAGAACTCGTCCGATCATGATTTAAAGTCCAGAATAAACGGAATTGAGTGAGATAAGTCGATTTCCGAGAATGATGCAAGAAACTGTCGGCGAATCCCTCCATCGTCCTGAGGTCGGCTATGCAGCTACTCAACCGAAATGCTAGCCCCCCAAGGAGACCCCTGATCGTGCTGTTCGTTCATGGCATGGGGCGATCACCTGTCTCCGGCTGGTTGCTAATGCGTCGTCTTCGACAAGCAGGCGCGAAGACAACCACGTTCAGTTACTCAGCTACGTTTGAAAGTGTCGATTCCATTGTTGCTCGTCTACGAGACCGCATCTCGCTGTTAGCGAAAGCTGATGGCTATGTCGTTGTTGGTCACTCTCTCGGAGGTGTCCTGCTTCGAGCGGCGATTAACTCCCTTCCGCCAGACACGGCACCTCCCATGCTGGTGTATCTGCTGGGGTCTCCCATTCTGCCATCGCGCTTGGCAGTGCGTCTCCAAAGCAACGTGATCTTCCGCGTCCTGACCCAAGACTGCGGACAGTTACTTGGCTCGACTGAGCGAATGGCAGCAGTGGGTTCGATCTCTGCGCCAACCACGGCGATTGCAGGAGTGCGCGGATTGGTAAGCTGGCAGGGACTCTTTGGCAGCGAGTTGAATGATGGTGTTGTTTCTATCTCTGAGGTCAGCGCACCTTGGTTGTCAAGTCCGGTTCATGTTCCAGTCGTCCATACGCTGCTACCCTCGGCGGGGCTAGTGGTCGAGATCATCCTACAGGGGTTGGCGCAGCATGAAGGCTAACCAGTCACTGCTGCACCTAGAGACGAGCGCGTAAAACCATTTGTTTTCCCAAATCTGAATGGTGACGCACTGCGCCTATTTTGATCGCCAACAGTTCATTCGCCCAAAACGCCGTGTTGATGACCAAGGTGAATAAGCAGAGATCGCGGGGTCGATCGCGCAGCAGTTTCTTAATTCGCTGAATCGCTTTTTTGTCGCGAATCGGTTCGACCCCAAATAGGAATTTACTTTGAGTGAGCAGATGCATAGGCTTTGACAAAGCGGTCATCCAGGAGATTACTCAAATCAGGAGCCTGTTTGATCAACTTGCTCTCAAGCAAGAATTTGCTGATTTCCTGAGCTGCAAAAGTCAGGGAGGTATTGTTATTGCCTGAGCTAAATGCTTGCAGATTATCTGCCAGGGTAAAGATTCGAGTCCCAGCATCATAGTCCTGATACTCCTTTACAGTAACGCTGGCTCGTTTTGCCATGAGGGAGTAGGCTTCTTTCCTGTGCTTACGGATGTAGTCCACGGTATCAAACCAGGTATTCACCAGGGACTGCACCTGCTCAGGATGAGTCTTGATCAACTGGCGACTGACCACTAGATGGTCTGGAATAGCTCCCGGAAAATCTTTAGATGTGAAGAGTGCCCGACTTCCGGGTAGCTTCAGAGCCTGGGTTGTGAAAGGAGCGAATACACCCACCGCATCCACTTTGCCAGCAACAAATGCGGCAGCAGCAGCCCCCGTTTCCATCGGCTGAAAATCGATATCAGCCTGGGTCAGACCAGCTTTTCTCAGCCCTAATAGCAGGAGGAAATGATCTACCGTTCCCAACTCTGCTGCTACCTTCCGTCCCCTCAAAGCTGCAACTGTTGTAATTTCCTTGCGAGCAATGATCTGATCATTGCCGGTTGAGTTGTCATTCACCAGAACAATTACCTGGTCGGCTCCCTCAGCAACGGAACTGATCGTATCGTTTAGAGTCTGGGAATTTGCTTCTAGCTGGTTATTAGCCAGAGCTTTAATCGAGTCCAGGTAGCCGTCATACCAGACCAGGTTCACATTCACCTGATTGGTCTGAAATAGCTTCTCTGCTTGAGCTACTTGCCAGGGAATCCAGCCAGGCCAAGCGCTGAACCCGAGCCGCACCGCTGTAACGATCGGTACCGGCGAATTTTCGGTAGTTGAGGTTGGCGAGGACAGTGGGTTACAACTTACTGTCAACAGCAAACTCACCAGAAACAGGACTATCGAGGACAGGGAACAGAACTTCATAGTTTGCAGGAAATAAAAGTATATTCAGGAGGACTGTTAAGAGAGTGGAATCTGTTTGAGGGGAATTTGAATTCTAAATTCTGTTCCCTCGCCTAGGGTCGAGAGGCAGGAGATCTGACCTCGGTGCTTTTCAGTCACAATTTGATAGCTAATGGAAAGCCCCAGACCTGTTCCTTTCCCAACTGCTTTAGTGGTGAAGAAGGGATCGAACAAGCGTTTCTGTAACGTTTCTGGAATTCCTGGTCCATTGTCAATAAACCGGATTGCTACCTGATCCGTTCCGACTTTTTCTGTACGAATGACAATCCGACTGGGATTCTGTTTCAACTCTGCTGCCGACTGCTGTTCATCCCTTTCCTCAAGAGCATCCAGCGCATTTGCTAGAACATTCATAAGCACCTGATTCAACTGTCCGGCATAACACTCTATCGGTGGAAGTTCTCCATATTCCTTGATGAGTGCGATCGGGGGATAGTGTCCTTTTCCCTTCAAACGGTTTTGTAGAATCATCAGGGTGCTATCAATGCCCTCGTGCAGATCGACGGTCTTCATCTCTGCCTCATCCATGCGGGAAAAAGTTCGCAACGAGGTGACAATTTTCTGAATTCGTTCCGCACCCAACCGCATGGAGGAAAGAATTTTTGGGAAATCTGCGATCAAAAACTCTAGGTCAATTGCAGCGATCTCAGTCTCTACTACTGGTGTAGGCTGGGGATAAGACTGATAATAGACCTGTAGTAGTCGGAGTAAGTCGTGCATGTACTTTTCAGCATGGGTGAGATTACCATAGATAAAGTTGACCGGATTATTAATCTCGTGGGCAACCCCGGCAACGAGTTGTCCGAGGCTAGACATCTTCTCAACCTGAACCAGTTGTGACTGGGTCTGTTTCAGGTTCTCCAGTGTGTCACTCAGATGGGAATGAGCCTGCTCTAATTGTTGATTTTTTTGGACTAGTTCCTCTGTCCGCTCTGTCACTCGTCGCTCCAGGGTTTGTTGAACTTGTTTTAGTTCCTGAGTGTATTTGTCAACCCATTGAATTAACTGATTCAATGAGAGCGCCAGCATACCTACCTCATCCTGAGTGGTGATCGGAACCTGGAGGGAGAAATTAGCTTCCGCAGTCACCTGCTGAGCAATCCTGGTCGCCGCTTCCAGGGGTTGAGCGAGTTCTCGACTGAGGTAAATTCCCCAAAAGATTGCGATTAAGATGGCTAGAATCATACTCAAGGCAACTATTTGCTGACGTAGGACAGAAGCCTGTCCCAGAGATAGTTCAGCTTGCTCTTCCTCTGCCTGAGCTGTTTCGGCTAACTGACTCAATTGATGGGTCAATTGGTCAAACTGCTGAGTGACCCGGTTGCCATTGAATGCCAGCATTTGCCCCTGAGCATCAGGGATCATCTTGGGCTGCAAAAAGGTGGGATTAATCCGCTCCAGAAGTGTTTCCAGATTGCGCCAGTAAACTTCAACCGTACCATCGTAGGTGTGCAGCAGGCTGTTCAGACTTGTCACAATCAGCGGGTTCGCATATATTGGGTCGTTTGCCTCGGATCGGAGTTGCTTCAGAAGAGCATCAATATGGGCAATTCGGACGCGAAGGCGCTGACGCTCCTGCTCAAAGGCGACAGGATTATCAAGTAGGGGAATCAATTGTTGCTGGTAGGATCGCGTTTCCAGAACCGACATATTCAGATTATTTAGCAGAGTTTTTTCGTGGGTCGCTACTTTGCGTCTTTGCAAGGCTTGACTCTGATAATAATCTCCTATTGATAGACCTAAAAGTGTTCCTAATACAACAGCACCTATCGCAATACCATACCCCAACCCAATTTTTTGCCGAATGCTGAAACCTTGAATTTTCTGTTCTACCCAGAGAGGTAAACCAAAAGATGTTAAGACTATATGCTTGGCATCTGAACTCGAAGAAGATGGAGAGGATGGGTCTGGTTGCATGTATAGGGGTTTCGAGGTGATAATTCTTAAGAATGCCCAGAAAGAGGTTTCGAGGTAACAATTCTTAAGTGACAAACGAATCGCTGATAGTGTTTCAGAGATGTTGCTGGATGAACTAGATGATTGACCCAGTAAACTTTCTACAGGACTTTACAACACGTCTAGAACACTACCCCTGCAACAAAAGACAGAATCGATCGTACGTCAGGCTTTTTTGATCCAAATGCGCTTGAAAAGCTAACGCAAAGGGATACAAAAACATAATTTTCCGGAATCGTCAATTTATGTAAATACTTCGTTACACTAATTCACATGACGTAACAAATAGGGTAGACCCTTTGGTTACGGCTTTATTCCCTTGAGGGCACAAGCAATCACGATGGATCAGGTCACCGAACTCACTTTAGAGCAATCCTTCAGCCTCAGACGTTTTGCCGATCAGGTAGAGCGGATGTCTCACGAGCAGGCTCAAGCACTTCTCATCGAGCAGTACCGCCAGATACTTCTGCGGGAAACGCTCTATCAGGATTTGCTGAAGCATGAATGGCAACTGGATACAGGCTTTGCCTCGCTTTAAAACTCGCAAGCAAGTCTGACTGCTCATCGTTGCAGCAATCGTTTCAATCACCACATTTGGAGCAACGAGCATAGCAAATTCGACCCACGTTAACGCTCCGACTACTGATCGCAATGCTTGGGTTTTGGGTTTTACGCCCCAAGCTGAAGTTTGGAAGGGTCGGTTAGCCATGCTGGGCTTCGTTTCTGTGGTTCTCATCGAAGTGTTTTCGAGTCAGGGCGCTCTGCACTTCTGGGGGCTGCTGTAGATCAGCTACCCTGGTTGAACATTGCAGCCTTGGCATCGCCAGCGCTCTCCAGCGATTTTTCAGCTTACCAAGGATTACTATGACTACTCTTTCAAGCCTCAAGCATCACAGTCCAGCACCATTGGTCGGCATCAGTGCTTCCTTCAATCAGCTTACCGATCGTTTATCTCGCACGTTCCTAACAGCTTTGCTAGTGGGCTTGTTTTGGCTACCAGGACTATTTTTTAATCCGGCGCTGGCGCTGCCGCTTAAGGCTGCAACGGGTTCTGAAACGATGACTCCACAGGTCGTCAATGACTCTCTTAAAGACGATCGCACCAGTGCCCTCATCGCTTGTTTACCGACCGTACTCAGTCAACCGAGTCTCAAGCGTGCCTTGAGTGAAATGGGCAACGATCAGCTTGAGCGAGCGCTTAACCTCAAGGCTGCTCCGAAGCTGAGTGAGGCAGAAGTTGCTCTCGAAAATTGCTTGAGCCGTCAAGCCTCCTGAATTTGAATTCTGTTTTGTTTTGTCCGTAGCCGTACCACGTTCAGACTGCGCTCTTTATGATCGATGAACCATGTCTTAGCTTGACTTTATCCATTTTGAGTTAGAGCCATTCTTGGCGGTGTCTAGAGTGCAGACAGGCTCTCAAACTTTTTCAGATATCCAGCGTTTAACCGATATCAAGAAAAGTCTAGAGAAAATCTGACATACCACAACCAGGATCAATTAAGGGTTTCAGAAAATGGATAAAGTCGAGCTTAGGGTGCAGTCACTTGGCTTGGAGACTGCACTTTGCCGAGTAAACCGTGTAATGTTTCGCCTTCAACCACTTCGGTTTCCAGCAGTTGAGTGGCAATCGTTTCAAGCAAGGCTTGATTTTGACGCAGAATCGCGAGGGCGTGTTCGTGCGCGGTTTCCACAATTTCTTTGACTTCGAGATCGATCGCTTTTGCCGTATCTTCGCTGACCATCCGCCGAGGATTAGGCGCACTGTCGCCTAAGAACATTGCCTGCTGTCCTTGCTGATATGCCAACGGACCCAGAACTTTACTCATGCCGTAGGTTGTCACCATCCGTTCAGCCAAGTCGGTTGCTCGTTGAAAGTCATTGGAAGCGCCTGTTGTGATGCTGTTAAAAATCACTTCTTCTGCCGATCGTCCTCCCAGCAGCGTGGCGATTTGACCGCGCAATTCGGTTTTGTTCATTTCACAACGAAAGTTGTACCGCAGGTACAACTAGGGATTCTAAAAATTGGGATAGCTTGGTCGCAACTGTTTACGATCCGCTACGCCATATAACTCCTATTTACCAATGCTTTCAATGCAGTTAAACAGGGTCGTATTTGCCAGACCTTGGGCAAGGGTCACGGTCAATCGGTAAGAGCCTGCTGGAAAAGTGTACAGTGACTTTTTACTCGTCGTGAAGACACATTAATGTCGTTACGGGAGCAAGGCTAGATCTGGCTTGCTTTTCCGTCTAAAGCCAGCTTGGCAATTTTGCTGGACTGATGGCTAATCTGCTGAGCGAACTCTCTCTGCAACCCTGCAACTGAGAGGGGTTTGCTCAGCGACACGAATTTGTCTCGATGTCATTTAATTTGGCACTGTACACTAGACAGGGTATGGCAACGATTTGATACTGTTGGCGAATTTATGAGAGAAAAATAAGTCGCCCAGATTCTGTAGAAAAGCTGAGTCAACGAGCATCAAGATTCGTGTGAAGAGTTGAGGAGAATAGAAGGAGATGCTTATTTAGAGGTTTCCTGGTTTACCGTGATTTAGTCAGCCGTGCTTCGATTTGCGGTGGTTTGATTGGCTGTCGAGGTCGGTTTACTGCCTGAATTGCGGACATTAATAAATTTACCCAGTAATTCAAACCAGAACGGAGCACCCATCGAGATTGCCAGCCCGCTGAGAACCCAGCCCAAAATCATCCTGAGTGGAGGAAAAAACCATTTACTGCTTTCTTGTGTCTGTTGCTCTAGGTTAGCTGAGTCTCGTCCGATCGGTAGGGGAATAGATCGATTGACCTGAGTCCGAAGACACTCCAGTTGCTTGCCAGTAGTTGTATCGCTTGGACCAGGCGGCGGGCATTCGATATTTGTCGCTACCTCAGCATTTTTGGCTAGGGCATCCCGTAGGGTAGGGTCTGTCGTGAGCCGACTCACCATATGAAAGGTGTCTGCATTGATGACCAGAGCAATTAAAAAGCCAATCAGAAACGTCACCCCTTTGGCATTGCGTTTGTAAACGCCAGAGGCGCGGTCCATAGAGCGATCAAACCAGATTTGAATTTCACCTTTAAACTGGTAAAGTTCATCTTCTACATACTGTACCTGTGCCCGTTTCACGTTAATCTGCGCGCGTCGTGACAGAGCCGCAAGGCTTTCTCGCACCGAAGGGGGTAACGTTTGCCCAATCTCCTCAACGTCTTTTCTAATCTCGTCATAGGCTTTGTAAATCT
>JBBRMC010000149.1:0-7463 GCA_038231055.1 Leptolyngbyales cyanobacterium | reverse complement strand
GTGCATATGAGTAAGCCAATCGTGAACAGCTCCAACATATCGCAGCAATCGACAAAAAACTGCACAACAAGGGCGTGAATGGGTCGCCAAGTGCCGTCTCGTTGCAAAAGCTCTAATCCTTCGGCGGTGGCTTCACAGAGGAGTGTAATCAGATTGATATCTTCGTGGGGAGCTGATCGTAAACTTGCGGGATCTGACTCGATCGAGACAGGTGGATAGTGAATGACTCGCAAGATGGTGTCACCCTCGATCGTCAGGTCACGCAACCGTGTTCTAGATTCTCCTAAATAAAGCGCACAGGCTTCTAATAAACTAGCGGCACAAAGTTCCAATTGGGCATATAGGTCGCTCATCACAGGTTGAAACTGAGAGACCTCCGCAGGACTTAAATTCGGCAAATGGGAGTCTCTGCCCACGTGCCAAAATTCTTTGAGATCCGGGACGGGATGATCTTTGGCGTGTTCTCGACCGAAGCTCGTAAAGCCTCTCTGTCCGTGAAGTTCGGGCACTTCATAGAGTCGCTTGACCGCATCTGGCAACTCAAAAAAGGTTTGGGCGACCTGATAGGCAGACTGAATGAGAGCCGCATCAACGCCATGATTGATCACTGCGAAGAATCCGATGTCTTCTAAAGCGGCTCCGATCGTGGACACAAAATTCTGCTGTCGCTGCGGTGAATCAGAGCGAAAATCTTGTAAATCGACGACGGGAATGGTTTGTAGCATTCCTAAAGCGCCAAAGCCTGGACATCATAGCGGATATTGGCTTGCTTCATGCGCTCTAGAGCTTCACCCAAGCGATCGCACTCTGCAATTAAGCTGATTCGCACATAGCCTTCGCCGCCTGCCCCAAACGCATTGCCCGGAGTCAACACTACCCCTGTTTTTTGCAACACCGACAGCGCAAAATCCGTTGATCCCAACCCTGGTGGGCAAGGAATCCATAAATACATCGTCGCCTGAGTTTTAGGAATCGACCAGCCGAGTTTCCCAAGTCCTTCAATTAAATAATCACGACGAGTGCGATAGCGATCTTGCACTTCAACTAAATATTTGTCAGGCAATTGCAGCGCTGTTTCGGCAGCCGTTTGCAAGGCTGCAAAAATTCCGTAATCTAAGTTTGTTTTTAGCGTTCTCAACCCTTGAATAATATGGCGATTTCCCACCACAAATCCAACTCGCCAGCCTGCCATATTATAGGTTTTAGACAGCGTGTGAAACTCAACCCCAATCTCTCTCGCTCCCGGAATTTCTAACAAACTGGTGGGCTGATAGCCGTCAAAGGCTAGCTCTGCATACGCCTGGTCGTGCACCAGCATGATCTGATAATGACGGGCAAACGCGACGATTTCCTCAAAAAACTCACGGGGAGCTGTGGCGGTTGTCGGGTTACTCGGATAGTTGAAATAGAGAATCTTGGCACGCTCAGCAATCCGATCGGGAATCGCCGCCAGATCAATCAACCAATCTTGCTCAGCTTTGAGAATCAGCGGATATAACTCGGCTCCTGCAATCAACGGACCTCGAAAATGCGGGGGATAAGCAGGACTCGGCACCAGCACTAAGTCACCCGGATTGATATAAGCCAGTGCCAGATGCGTCAACCCTTCCTTTGAACCCAGCAGAGGCAATGCTTCCCCATCGGGATCAAGCGTCACCCCATAGCGACGGTGATACCAATCAGTGATAGCGCGCCGAAAGCTAGCAGTGCCCTCAAAAGGAGGATAGCCGTGATTTTTGGGATCTTTGAGCGCTTCAGTGGCAGCTTCAACGATCGGTAAAGGAGTCGCCCCATCGGGGTTGCCCATCCCTAAATCGATCAAATCAACGCCTTGCGATCGTGCATTGGCTTTCAACTCATCTAGACGCGCAAACACATAAGGAGGCAGCGTTCGCAGACGATCGGCGGGGGTAATCCAGCTTAGGCTCATGTCGCAATCTCTCTCGCAAAGGGGAGGAACTTAAGGGTTGAGATTTAGGGTTTGAGTTGGATATTCTACCTCAAAACTCTCCTCATTCCTCAAATTATAAGAAGGTGCGGTGGTTGACACCAGTGCTGCCATTAGCTGAGTCGGAGCCACTTTAAACGGCAGTCGGTGAATATCAGACGAGTCAGCACAGGCAATTTCAGCCGCGTGTTGGAGGTTGGCGATCGAGACGTTTCCCAAGCCTAAATCCATCAAAGTCTGCGGCAACCCAATCTCGCCATAAAATTTCAAAAGCTGCTGTCGTGAAGTCGTCGCTAACCGATTCCCTTGAATCATCTCCTCTAGCCGAAGCTGCACCAAAATACCGAAGGCAACTTTCTCACCGTGCAGCGTGCCATGACTTTCGAGCAAGTGGGTTAGCCCATTATGAACGGCATGAGCCGCCACCGTCCGGCACTGTGCACCTCCGATCCCTCCGATCACGCCAGCCATCAAAACGGTGGCATCGACCACTTCTCGCCAAACGTCACCTCCGGGTTCTTGCAGGGCGATCGCTGACTTTTGAAACAGAATATCGCGCAACACTCGCGCTTGCTGAACCGCCGCAATCAAAAAGGTTTGATCAGAATGACCACTACTGACAGAAGCCTCGTACCACTTGGCGATCGCATCTCCAATTCCAGCGACTAACGTCCGGCGAGAGGCGGTAGCGATCAATTCATAGTCCAACACCAATAAGTCAGGACATCGCGCCAAGCTGACATCGTAGAGAAACGCGCCTGCGTCTGAATAGATGTTAGAGAGGGCTGTCCAAGCTGCACAAGTTGCGCCCGATGTCGGAATCGTGACGATCGGAAGTTTGCACTGATATGCCAAAAGCTTTGCCGCATCCAATGCCTTGCCACCCCCAACCCCGATGATCAAATCAGCTTGATGAGCAGTAACGGCTTGTTTGAGAGACACGAGTGCTGATTCACTGCAATCAATGCCGTAGGATGCCTGAGCGATCGTGCAGTGTTGTGCCGTCAACACAGGCTCCAGTCGGGGCTGAATCACCTTTAGCGTCTGATCACCGCCTACTAACAACGGACGGGAACCTAATCGAGCGATCGCATCACCGACTTGCTCTAGCGCACCTATGCCTCGAATGACTTGAGCCGGAGCGATCGTCAGTGAAATCAAAGAATTAGTTTGAGTAACCATGCCAATCAAGCAAAAACTGAGTGAGAGTTTAAGAGCCTTTTAGCTCCGTTCTAAGCTTAACGCTAGAAGCTGTCTGTCGGCTTAGGCTCGATCGTCGCCCCTGAACATCCGGTAGCGTTTCAACCGTTTGGCAAACACTACCGGATTTTTAATGAATGATGGAGTCAAACCGTTACTCAGCGGCTGGCTTTGTCCCACTCATGCCCATAATTTCATAGCCTGCATCCACATAAATCACTTGTCCGGTGATGCCGCTTGACAAATCGCTGCACAAAAACGCTGCCGTGTTTCCCACTTCTGTTTGGGTCACCGTCCGGCGCAAAGGAGCCGTCGCTTCAACGTGATGGATCATATCTAGAATGCCCCCCACTGCCGACGAAGCCAACGTCCGAATCGGACCTGCCGAGATCGCGTTCACACGAATATTTTGTCCGCCCATCTCAGAGGCGAGATATCGCACATTCATTTCTAAGGCTGCTTTTGCAATGCCCATCACATTGTAGTTGGGGATTACCTTCACCCCGCCTAGATAGGTGAGCGTCACAATGCTGCCGCCATCGGTCATGAGGGGCTTTGCGGCTCCAGCTAGCTCAATTAATGAATAAGCGCTGATGTCTAGAGCGGTGTTGAACCCCGATCGACTCGTTTTGCTAAAGTCGCCAGACAAATCATCTTTGCTCGCAAACGCCAAACAGTGAATGAGAATGTCTAACCGCCCCCACTTGTCGCGCACTGCGTCGAATGTAGATTGAACCTGCTCGTCATTCTGAACATTCAGCGGCAAAAAGAGACTCGGCTGTAGAGGGTCTACCAACTCTGCAACCTTTTTCTCAAACCTTCCCCGTTCGTCGGGCAGATAGGTAACGCCAAGATTTGCTCCTGCTTTGTGCAACTGTTGAGCAATGCCCCACGCGATCGACTTATTGTTTGCAATTCCAGTCACTAGGGCGTTTTTTCCAGTCAGATTCAACATAGACGTTCATTTCAATAGCATCTATAAGACTACCGTGAAGGCTGACGGGTGACAGGCAAATAGCGCTAGGATATGGGCAAAATCTCGATTAGCCCGTTAAAAAACTTAATGTAAAGGAGGTTTCTACCTAGTTTTTAGAAAACTTCGAGACTCTAAGAGAAATAAGGTAGTATTAGGCACAAAAACTACCGCAAGATTAAGTTTAAGTGTTCTAAAGTCATCAATCTCTCACAGAGATGTTTTACACGAGTCGCGCCATTGATGACATCGAGAGATCCGCAGTAGGAGTTACGACAAAGGAAATGGTAGTGACCAAAGAGCGACCCCTGGCAACAATGTTTCGTCAAATTGGCGGAGGAGCCTTCCCACCAGTTGTAGAGACGTTTGAGCGCGGCAAGACGATTTTTTTCCCAGGCGATCCAGCAGAGCGGGTTTACTTTCTATTAAAAGGCGCAGTTAAACTCTCTAGAGTTTATGAAGCGGGTGAAGAGATTACGGTCGCCCTGCTGCGCGAAAACAGCGTATTCGGGGTGTTATCGCTGATCACAGGGCAACGCGCCGATCGCTTCTATCATGCTGTTGCGTTTACCCCGGCTGAGTTGCTGTCGGTGCCGATCGAGCAAGTTGAAAAAGCCCTTAAAGACGACCCTGAGCTATCCATGTTGATGCTGCGAGGCTTGTCATCTCGGATTTTGCAGACCGAAATGATGATCGAAACTCTGGCGCATCGAGATATGGGATCGCGGCTAGTCAGTTTCTTGCTGATTCTTTGTCGCGATTTTGGAATGCCCAGTCAAGACGGAATCACGATCGATCTCAAGTTATCCCATCAGGCAATTGCCGAGGCGATCGGGTCAACTCGCGTTACGGTGACTCGGCTACTGGGTGATTTACGTCAAGACAAAATGATCTCGATTCACAAGAAAAAAATCACCGTTCACAACCCCGTAATCCTGAGTCAGCAGTTCACCTAGATTGAGCGATCAGACAACTTTCACCAACGGTTCGCTCTTTAGCTTCTGTAAATACGATATTCTGCAAAAGCACTGAATCGTATTTACAGAACATGGTCAAGAAAAAAGCCAAGGTTAACTCAAAGTCCAGTGAACCGCCTGCATCCGCCAACCATAGCGTTGAAAAAAGCACTGCCCCACAAGGATTAGTGCCTGCTGCCAGTTCCGTTGCCAGTGCAGAACCCACTGCTGAGAAATCGCCTCGTGGGTTTAAAAAGGCAGCGAAGACTAAAGTTGCATCCGTTGAAACAGTGGAGCCTGTAGCAGCCGAACCTATTTCTAAAAAGATCGCTAAAGAGCAGACTTCTGAGAAACCCGCGAAGATGAAACGGCTGACGTTAGACATTGCCAAGCCGTTGCACAAAGCCATTAAAGCTAAAGCTGTCGAAGAAGGAATTCCAATGGTCGATATGCTGCGATCGCTGCTAGAAAAATATTACGGCAAGTCCTAATCGGCGAAGAATTCAGACTGCTCAAATTCCTCTAACCACTTACAATGCCCGACCACTGGGCTTTCTTCAATTTCTCACGTCGATAAGAGAAGAAATTAACAGCGTCTTGATAAGTGCAGTGAGGCGCGATCGCGACCTGTTCTTCACTGATCCCCAACTGCTCTAGCTGCAAGGCATTGACTCGTCGCACATCTAGCCGCACCCGACCCGGTGTTGCGTCAGACAGCACTGGAGAATTAGGCAACTCCAACAACCGATCGACACTCGCGTCTAGAGAATCCGAATCGATGTCTAATACTGTGGCTCCGACTTCAACTCCTACATGAGTAGACACCTGATAGACTTCTCCTGCGATCGCCGGACCCATCACAACCCGCAGATTTTGAAGTTGACTGCCTTGATTGCACAGCCGAGCGATCGCGCAGGGCACAATCTTCTGAGACGTTCCTCGCCACCCTGCATGGACGGCAGCCACCTGACCTGTTTTGGTATCTGCAATCAGCACCGGTGTGCAGTCGGCAGAGCAAACCCACACCGCTTGATTGGCTTGCTCTGAGATCAGTCCATCAGCATCTGGCAAGGTTTCGTTCGTCAAGGAAGGGGGCATTTCTGACGGTGCTAGCACGAGATTGCCGTGAACTTGTTTTGCCCGATATGCCTGAGCAAAGGGATACAACGCCTCTGTGATCTCGAAGGGCGATCGCGGGGCAAACTGTTGGGTGAAAAAGCCGTGCTTCCAAGGCTCTAATAGGCTGCACGTCAAATAGGGTAAATCATTCCAGGTTTGCCAGTGCCAAGTGTGCATTCTTAAGAGAGGCTGTGGGTGAGAGGTTCATTTTAGCAATCGATCGGGATTCTTTCGGGTTGTGATGAAGACTCCGATCGTCTGACCAGAAAGTCCGGGCAGGTTTAGAAAGCTTTGGAAGAATGTTTTTGGAGTGAACCTTGCCCATCAAGCTGCGACAAACGGGAGTAGTTGAAATACTATTATCTAGGCAATCAGTGTTTGCCTATCCGTTAAGCTGGAACTTGGCAATGGGCATTCTCGACAAGTGTCACACCTATCAGCGCAGCAATCAGTACGTGAGGAGATTGAAATGACTCAGCAACCCGACGCTACCCGCACACAAAATTTTTTTGGGCAGTGTTCTTGGCTAAGACGGTTGAGTTATCTAGGAGGAGTCGGGGTTTTGAGCAGTGGAGCAGCGATGGCTCAAGCTCCGTCTCGTGCTCCTCTGGTGATCATCTCGACTCCGGCAGCTTCTCAAGTGTCATCAGCACCCTTTGCGTCATCTGCGGGGCAGCGCACTCCTGTAGGTTCTAGTGCTGCATTATTGATGCCACCGCAGTCAGTTCCTGAGTTGTCTGCCTCTAACCAAGGTCAAATTGATGGACAGACCAATGAGACGGCTGTGGTCGCCCCTTCAGATTCCTATGAGGCACCCAGCGCGATCGTGATTACTAATCGATCATCGGGCTGTGAAATCACCCTCAACCAAGGACAAGCGATCGCTGGCGGTGCGTGTGGGACTCAGCCCCAAGTGACAGCAAGTGCACCAACTGCTCGATATGACGGAGCGACGGGCAGACGTTATGAGGCTTTTCAGGTGAGTGCGGCACAGTCGATCGAGTGGTCTTCTGGGAGATCGAGGGCAAGTGTAACGAGTGCTGCAACCGCCGCTCCTGGCTATAGTTTTGTGAAAGACTACTACAATCGCAGCGTTCGTCCTTTGGGTCGGCTGGGGAACGGAAATCTGCGGTTAATGTTTCCGCTCTCGATTCCTGCTGCGATCACATCAGTCTTTGGCTGGCGCGTTCACCCCATTAGTGGAGATACCCGTTTTCATTCAGGGACAGATTTAGGCGCACCAATGGGAACACCCGTTTTGGCAGCG
>JBBRMC010000148.1:0-7543 GCA_038231055.1 Leptolyngbyales cyanobacterium | reverse complement strand
TGACTTCAAGAGGTGCTCAAGAGTCGTTAAGCGGCTTTGGAAGAGAGTTTGGATTAAACCTATGTTTCGACTTTGCATTTCATGATCCTTCAAGACTTATTTTATGAAGCCAAGCTGTATTTGAGACGGTTTGCAGGCTAATAACCAAGATCAGCGGCGACGAGTAAACTAGGACGAAGCGAAAAGTTTTCAAATCGCCGCTTCATCGACTTGTTATCTCGCGTCTCAACGCCGTAGCTCTATTCTGGATTAGGGTGTGAGTCTAAATAAGGTCACTGCTACTCTTCGATCCTGGTTCTATATTTTGATGGAACTCTAACATGATGCGGATCTAGGAAGTCTATCAAGTCGATCAACCTACCATGAATCAGCACAAGTCTTTTCCCATCAAGTTGCGGTGCGGTTGCCATTGTATCAATG
This sequence comes from Leptolyngbyales cyanobacterium, assembly GCA_038231055.1. Lineage (GTDB taxonomy): Bacteria > Cyanobacteriota > Cyanobacteriia > Leptolyngbyales > Leptolyngbyaceae > Phormidesmis_A. Next base: position 7,123 of record JBBRMC010000148.1, on the reverse strand, counting down.
TCATCTTTTAACTTTGTGAACCAACTCGCGAACTCCGGCTCGTTCATTTTCTTTACAAACGTTGCATAGCCAATGCATTCAAATCCGACCACCTCACTGTTCGAGCGAGGAATCGTCATAATTTCACCGATTGCTCGCTGTTCTCCAGTAAAGAGTTGAAAATTGCCTCCAAATTTTTTGTAACTTACTCCAAATGCTTGATTGAGATTGACAAGTAGTTCACTCAAGCAACGATTCATTTCCAAATCACCCAAGTCCAAAAACTGAATTTCCCGTCGCAGAATCTCTACCCACCCGAAAAACTCCGCAACCACATACAGTGTGTTGAGAACTGCGTAGTTTTGTGCAGCAGGAGAGCGAGGATAGAAATGCTTCAAAAAACCTTGCTGATGAATGTTGTATAAGCGGCTCTGAAGATCAATCGCTGACCGCAATAACGGATCTCGATACTTGGTCATCAAAGCAGCCGTCTGAGCTTCACGCGATTCGGCTTCTCGTTGCTTAGTCAGGCGGTCTGTTAATTTTGTAACGCGAGTTTGACCATAGATACTGATGATCGCACTAATCACCGCAACAATTGCAGCGATCGTCGCAGTGACAACTTCAGGCTTCATTGCAATTAGGCTACCTCTACAATCACTTGCATCTTACCTAAACCTAATCACATACAGACCAGTTCTCAACAACTACCACCATGTAGGATATAAGCGAGATAAATTCTTTTTAGAGAGAAATTGTCCACATATATCCCAAAACAGGTGGATCGGCAGAAAATTTCTGTCTATCATCCCAAGTCGGGTGGATTGACGAAAACTTTTTGTGTAGTACACCGACCCAAATGGATCGGCAGAAAATTTCTGCATATCTTCAGGGCATACGGAGAATTCTTAAGCATTAGCAAGCACGCGGCGTACCGTTGAATGAGCGTCTCGCCCTTCCAAAAAAACGATCGAACTCCTGCTACTCCACGATCGCAACCCTTGAAATAAACATTCGACCTTCTAGCATTCCAAAAAGCAAAAAACTCTTGTAGAATACATCGCAGTGATGGAGTTATGCCCCGGAAATCTGATCGGCAAATCAGACTCCGAGGACTTCCATCCCTAGTTAAACCAACTAACTCAGGAGGCGTTCATGATTGTACACCGTCAGCTTTGCGATGGGATCTTGAAAGGCTGGAATCAAGATCCTGCAACCGTTTTTTACCTACAGGGAATATCTGAGACATCCATATTTTTATCCTCTTTGAATTAACCGAGAGGACAAAAACTATGGGAGTTAGGACGATCGTACCTAGCTCGATTTCGTTCACCGTTGAGTTGCGATGCTCAATAGAACGATGTTATCGAGTCAGTGTCACGTTGGATTTGCAAGAGCGTTATATCTTTATGTCGTCTGGCATTGTGCCCAACATTAGCAATGCGATTGAAGACTTTGTTTCACAACTGAGTGAGATTGCGTCTAATCAATTGGCATTGCTCAAATGGGACGGCACGAGTGATTTAACGACTGAATATCAAATTGTTCGAGTATTGCCGGGATATCAAGTTGAACGGTCTTTAATGAAGTTCAATATTGTCCTGGGTAATGGTTCCCTGATTCAACTAGAGGAGTTGCACGACAAAACCACCATTCAACTATAAAAAGTTGAACATAAGGGAGTCGGCAATTACCTCTTTGGAATCGACTCCCTTCTGACGTATTAAAGGTTTTAGGAAATGGATCAAGTCGAGCTAAGACAACTCACCCACGATCGGGGCTTTTACCAAATCTAAAAAGTTCACTTCCCGTTGGCGTTTGAGTTCTTGAATGCGTTTCACTTCCGCTTGCATTTTTTGTTGATAGTGATGTCCGAGTTCGGGATTGATGACAACATCAGTCGTTTTCCACAGATCTGAGAAATGGCGGCGACGCTTTTCGCACATGATTTCTTCAAGGGCTGCTGCTGCCGATCGAATCACTAGATCGGCTCTCAGAATATCGAGCTTTGTTTTTTCATCCAGTTCTAGTAGCGGATAGACTTGTGACATTTCCCGCGGGAAATCGGTGCAGCGATCGCGCAAATACGCCAGCAGATCGGCGGTGTCCTGATGAGATTCTGCGGATTCTGCGGTAACGATTTGCCGCCAGAGAAACCGATGGTGAGACAAACTAAACTCTAAATCTTGATCTTCTAACACTGAGCGGATCGTCGATCGATGAGACTCAGAATGCAGATAGACTCTCAGCAAATCCGCTTCGGACTGCTCTAAAAGCGTGCGTTCACCCGGAGTTTGCCATTTTTGCGATCGCCCGTGCCAGCGCTGACCGCGCACCTGAAGCCGCAAATTCTCCTCGATCTGTTGCAGCATCCGGCTGTTGCCCTGGCTCAAAAGCTCGGCACAGTGATGAATGTAGTGAGTCCGAATTGTCGGATTTGGCAAATTGCCCAGCAGCGTCACGATTTCGACCACGACTTGCTGAAATTGATCTGCCTGCTTCAAATCTTTCCCCGCGACGGCTTGCTGAATTTGCCAATCAACCCACAGAGGCGCGTCGTCTAGCAGATCTTGATAGCTCGCAGCCGAGTGAGTTTTGAGAAAATCATCAGGATCTTTCCCGTCGGGAATATTGAGGACTCGCAGTTGCACCTCGCCCTGATAAGCCAGCGATGCGACTTCCCCGATCGCCCGTTCTGCGGCTTGAACTCCAGCACGATCAGCATCGAAGTTAAAGATAATGCGCTTCGATTCGGTATAGCGCAACAGTTGCCGGACTTGACCAATACTTAAGGCAGTTCCCAGCGAGGCAACGGCATTCGTAATTTTGCCAGCGTGCAGAGCAATCACGTCGAAATAGCCCTCAACGACAACGGCTTGATCGGTTTTGGCGATCGTCGATCGTGCCTTATCCAATCCATATAGCGTGTTGCCTTTATCAAATAACTCCGTTTCGGGCGAGTTGAGATATTTAGGCTGTTCATCGCTCAACGTCCGTCCGCCAAACGCGATCACTCGTCCTTGTAGATCGAGAATAGGAATCATCAAGCGATCTCGGAAACGATCGTAATAGCCATCTCCCGTTTTGCGCGGCACAATCAATCCTGCTTTCTCAACCAGCGCTACAGGATAGTGTTTTTGCTCAACTAAATACCCATAGAGCGTTTCCCATCCGCCCGGAGCATAGCCCAGTTGAAACTGCTGAATTGTAGCTTGACTGAATTTTCGTTCGGTCTGCAAATACTCTAGAGCGAATTTTCCATGACTCTGATTCAGCGCGTGTTCATAAAATCGTGCCGTCAGTGCCAAAATTTCGTAAAGCTGCTCTCTGACCGAGAGTTGACGCTGCAATTCTTGCCGTTGCTCAGGCTCTAAAGTTTGGACGGCAACCTGATAGCGCTTGGCAAGATCGAGAACGACTTCGCTAAACGATCGCTTCCCCAACTCCATCAAAAACTTAATCGCATTGCCGCCCGCCCCACAGCTAAAGCAATAATAAAACTGCTTACTCGGACTGACGCTAAAACTGGGCGATTTGTCATCATGAAACGGACACAACCCCGTGAAATCTTTGCCCTGTTTTTTAAGCACCACGTGCTCAGAGACAATATCAACGATATCGAGCCGCTGTTTGACTTGTTCGATCGTGTCAGGGTGAAGGCGAGGAACGTTCATAAGATCACGGTATGATAAATCGTTGCAGCGAGAATTTTACTGAGAATAGTACATAGATACTTTGTATCCGATCAAGCAGTTAGGCTGCCATTTAGAATAAAGGCTTTTTAGAAATTCAGTCACTAATTTCACAATGGAACCCGATCCTACACGACTCCACCAGCAACTTCAGTTCATCGTCGAAATTGACAAACTCAAGCACGTCTTGAGGCAAACGCTTTTAATCGACAAATCCAGGCGAGAAAACGATGCCGAACACTCCTGGCACCTGGCAATAATGGCGATTTTGCTCTCCGAATATGCCGACGCAGAGATAAATTTAGTTCGGGTGCTGAAGATGGTGTTGATTCACGACCTCGTTGAAATCGATGCTGGAGACACCTTTTGCTACGACGAGCAAGCCATTCAAACCCAAACAGACCGCGAAAAAGCCGCCGCCGATCGCATCTTTGGGCTACTTCCCCCCGATCAAACGGCTCAACTGCGATCGCTCTGGGAAGAATTTGAAGCCAAACAATCTGCCGATGCGCGATTTGCTACCGCCCTCGATCGCTTGCAGCCCATCTTGCACAACTACCACACCCAAGGCGGCACCTGGAAAAGAGCAGGCGTGACGATCGCTAAAGTTCGCCAGCGAATTGCTCCGATCGCTCTTGGCTCACCCCGTCTGGGAGAATTTGCCGAAACTCTCATCCAATCCGCGTTAGATCAGGGGTTTCTAGCAGACGAAGAACGAATCGAGAAACCTCATAGCTTGGAGCAAATCAGTTTTGAAATCTGAAATATAAGGTTTAAGCAGCGAATTATGAGTTACAAGTTTTAAGGATTGTGGATCTAATAACGTCGAATTTTCCCTCACCCCAGCCCTCTCCCTTAGGAGAGGGAGCCAGAGTCCCTTTCTCTTTAGGGAGAAGAGGGGATGAGGGCAAGAGACTAACCCGCAGAGCAACCATTCCTCCAAGTTATTAAATCCACAGTCCTAAGCAACCTCACTCACCACTAATCACGAATATCTGATGGGACGAATCTTTCTTTCAGCCGGACATGGCGATCGCATCAACGGCATAAGTGAACCAGGAGCCATTGTTGCAGGCACAACCGAAGCCAGAGAAATGATCCTGACGCGCGATCTCGTAGTGGCAGAGCTGCGATCGCGAGGAGCAGAAGTCTTATCAGTGCCCGACGAACTTAGCCCCCGTGCCACCTACGACTGGATTAATGCCCGAGGTAACCGCAGCGACGTGGCGTTAGAAATTCGCGCCAATGCCTTCTCAAATCCCTCCACACGCGGTGCCACCGTCTACTACATCGCCAATAATAACGATCGCAAAGCTCACGCTGATTTAGTGCTGCGATCGCTCGGTCGTCGCGTCCCCCAACTGCCGAGTCGAGGCACTCAACCTGACACCGTGACACCGCTCGGCAGTCTGGCATTTTGTCGGCAAGTTGTTCCCCCATCCCTGCTCATGGAAGTGGGGTTTCTCACCAATCCTGACGATCGCTTCATTTTGCAAAACCAGCGTCGCGATCTCGCCGCAGGCATCGCAGATGGTTTAATCGCCTGGAGCCGAACAGTAGCGGGGTTGCCTGTCCCAACTCCAACACCGATCCCCACACCAACCCCCACGCCTGAAACCTACGAAGCAATCATCATCAACCTCAACGGGCAGACCTATGGAGAAAAAGGCATTCTTGTTAGCGGCAATGCTTATATTCCGATCGACTTGGCTGATCAGCTAGGCATTAATTTATCGACTGACCAAAATACGCGCCGCCTCAACTATCGTGGAATCGTATTTATCAGAGCCGTTGACTTGCGAAACTACAACATCGTTGTCGGCTGGGATGCTCAGACTCGCACCGTGTTGCTGCGATCGATTCTCAGAGTGTGTGCCGGGTCGCTCGACCAAATTATAAGCAACGGACTCACAACCGAAAATAATCTCAACTTATTTCTTAGAAATAACAACGCGGAAGCGCTAACTCAATTTCCAGAGATCGCCAAACTCTACCGAGAAGAAAGCAAAGTAGAAGGTGTAAATTACGATATCGCCTTTTCTCAAATGTGTTTAGAAACAGACTTTTTGCGGTTTGGGGGCATCATCAAGCCGAGTCAAAACAATTTCGCGGGGTTGGGCGACGTTGCAGGCAGTCCCGCAGGGGCTTCCTTTCCCAGTGCCCGCATCGGAGTCAAAGCCCACATTCAGCTTCTCAAAGCCTACGCCAGCACTGCCCCTCTCGTTGATCCCGAAAGCGTGAATCCTCGATTTAACTTTGTGACGCGTGGGGTTGCGCCTCTGGTCGATCAACTCAGTGGACGCTGGGCAGCCGATTTGCAATATGGAGCAAAAATTACAGCCATTTTGAGACGGCTCTATGAGCTGGCACAAATTCTATAGTTCGTCAGACGATTAATCAATTCTCAACGTTCAAAACTCTTTCCCATTTCCCCTTTTGCTCTAGACTTTGTTACAGCGTTATTGAGAGTCAGAACTCGTGGCAATTATCGAGAGCGTCTTCATCGGCATCATCGGCAGCGCGATCGGCTTAGTCGTGCTGATCCTTCTAGCACTCGAAGCGCAATATCGGCAGCGTCTTGGCAACGATTTAGAACTGACCTCTGGAAAGTGGGAGTTTGACCGCTACGAGCCACAGCGATATTTGCTGATCGGCAATCTAGAGTTTCGCAACCGCACTCGTCGCCTCGAAGTCATGGTGCCAGAGATTCAGGCGCACGTCACGCTCCTCTCGTCTAGCAGCCTCGAAGGAATCACCACTGATACCCACATTACGCCTCGCCACTTAGACGCAGCCGTCAGAGACGACCACTATTGGGAAAGTCGCATCGTCACAGCCAGCCAAGAAGACCCGATCGAGATCTCGATCGACGTGCAAGGAGAAAACCTGAGTGATCTCAAAGTTGCCTGGGTACAGATTCATTACGTCACCTATGGACCGCAAGGACGAATTCCCAAAACTCGTCACATCGTTGTGCCGCTTAAGTTTCCCAGCACTGATGACTCTAAGCGCTGGCGACCTGCCGCCAACTCAGACGTATTGCCGATTCGGACTCATCTGTTGACGGAGTTAGACGATCCCGTCGAGGTGGTGCGTCGCTATGTGGTGCCTCATGCCCAACCTGGCGACGTGGTAACGATCGGAGAATCACCCCTCGCCATCATGCAAGGGCGATTTATCCACCCCAGTGAGATTAAACCGGGTTGGTTAGCCACTCGGCTGTGCTACCTATTTTTGCCGACTTCGAGCCTTGCAACGGCGTGCGGATTGCAGACCCTGATCAACATCGTCGGACCTGTGCGGGTATTTGTGGCATTTGTCGCAGGCGCGATCGGAAAAGTTTTTGGTCAACCAGGTTTCTTTTATCGAGTCGCCGGAGACCAAGCCCGACTCATTGATGACGTGACTGGAACCCTGCCGCCCTATGACAAATTCATCGTGCTTGGACCTGA
>JBBRMC010000147.1:0-7543 GCA_038231055.1 Leptolyngbyales cyanobacterium | reverse complement strand
CAAACTCATCACGCTCTGGAGAGATGGAGCTGCTTGACAGAACGCGCTCCCGCTCTAATACAAGGGGCGGCAAACTCTGTTCTGAGCCATTCTTACCCTGTTCTTGATTTTGCATTTCTTGCCTTTTCTTAAAACAGCAGATTTGATGAACTAATTTCCCCCACCCAACAGTCTCAATAGACCAAACGCTCCAGTGATAGGGCTAGCTAAAATACTCAGAAAATCTCCAGCTTTCGCTACCGCATTTGGCTTCACTACAACAACGTCATTATTGCGGAGAGCAGGATTATTATCGCTGTCTAGACCACGAGAGAAATCAACTAAAATACCTCGTCTAGTTACGGTACCATTAGGATTGAGACGAATCAACTCAACCTCACGTCGGGCACGACCATTCTTAAATCCACCAGCAGCTAAGACTGCCTGGTTAAGCGATGCATTTGGTGGAATGCTGATAGATCCAGGAGAGGTCACTTCTCCGACGACACCGACCTTAATCAGCTCGGGTGAAAAGTTACTCGTAGCTAACTCAGTGACTTCCTTTAGGTCTAATACAGTTGAAGTGGGGACTGAGATCGAATCGCCATCTCGTAAAGCTAAGTCTTGAGCTTGTTCGCCTGCCTGCAAAAACTGCCAGAGATCTACATCAATGACTTTTGCTGTACCGTCCCGTTGAGGGCGGTGAACTGTAATCCTCCGGACATTAGCGACTTGCTTGATTCCACCCGCTGTTTGGATGGCCCGAGTGACGGTAGGCCATTGACTTCCGGTCTCACTAGCCGATCGGGTGCTCAAACTAGATTGTAAAGTCTCATTCCCAATTGGACTAATGATGTAGGAGCCAGGGCGATTCACTTCTCCAAATACTCCCACTTTTAAGGGACGTGGTGAGACTAAGCTCACCGTGATTACGGGCTTACGCACAAACTGAGCGTACCTCAAGGAAAGTGCGTCAGATGCCTGCTTTAAAGTGAGTCCCGAAACTGTAATAGTGCCGACCCAAGGCAGATTGAGAGAGCCATCAACAAGCACACCATATCGCTCTTCTAATTTCAGTTCGGGGGTGTCAAAGCTATCAATTCTTACCAAGTCACCCGCTCCCAAGGTGTAGGCTTGCTCGAGTTGATCTGCTCCCAAGGACTGGGAGGGCACTGCCCGGCTTTCGGCAGGCTGAGCGTACCCAGACTGGAGCGGTAAGATTGAAACTAGAACTGCAAAGGTGAGTCCAGTAGCGGCAGAAATTTGGTGACTAGAGAGAATGAACTTGTTAAACATGATGATATTGGTAGAAAATATTAAGTGTTAAATTGCATAATCGTGCAACTTCAGATTACCTCTAGCCTGAATCATTAAGTTCCTGTCAGCAATTATGTGATAGTTCCCTCTGTTCTCAGCGCACTATTTGTCATTAATTTACATAAACTTTATAATTACAATATTCGGACAAAATTTGAGTAAGTTTTAATGCTCAAATCCTGATCCTGCGGTGGGTAAGATCTTTCTCTCTAAGTCAGGGACACCAACTTTAAAAATAGCTCAATCCTTAAACTATAAGCTCTGAAAGCCTTACAGGATTGCTCAGAAAACTGTCTAGAGTATGAGCAATTAGCCCTCGTAATGGTTGATTAGGTTCATTTTTGTGACTTTTCAGTAGAGATGAGACTTAATACCCAATTGATATAAAGCCAATGATTCAGAAATGGGTCATTGGCAATCGCCATATTTGAGAATCTCGTCACACCCAGCCTCCTCTTCCGATTCAAAACGAATAGGGTTCCCAAAAACTATTACATTCACAAAGCTCCCTGCCGACTCTCTGCCCTGCTAGATCTAGGGGGTTGAACTCTACAAGACTCAAGTGAGCGACCCGCTCAACCAGCTTCGCTGATTCCAATTAACAATTGGTCGATTCATCCATCTCAACGTCTTACATGAAAATACTATAAACTCGGATGACAATTCTAAATTATTTGCGAGGATGAGTGGGATGATGAGAATGCTTGACTCAGATCAGATTACTGTAGCTTTTGCCTAAACTTCGAGATTCTAAAGAACGCCTTGGCTGATAAATCAGAAGGCAATCGCTTAAATCGTCTGACTCAGACTTCAGCTTCCGGACAAAATTAATCGTTCCTGTCATCACATCTGACGTGCCGTTAAGGTTCTGCACCATCTCAGCTAAGGTAAGTATTCATTCTATGAAATCTCTTAAAGTACCTCTGCCTCAAAATAATGCCGATGAAACCAGTTAAACGTCTTTTCGATCGTGATCAATCCGCAACTTTGACTGGATTAAAGCTTTTAGTAATTATTTTGCTAATTCTAGGTATCATCTTTCGATTTGTTAATCTTGAGAAAAAGGCTTACTGGTTTGATGAAGCCTCCACGTCGATTCAGCTTTCTGGATATACAGATGTCGAAGCAGTCAGCCACATTGGAACTGGTCAAGTCGTTGGCATCCAGGATTTAGAGAAGTATCAGTATCCTAGCCCTGAGAAAAACGCTTGGGATACGATCAAAGGATTAGCCATTAAAGAACCTCAATTAACACCGTTGTACTTTGTGATGGTGCGATTTTGGGTAGAGTTTTTTGGAGACTCTGTTGCGGTAACACGCAGTTTCTCAGCAGTCATGAGCTTATTAGCGCTTCCCTGTGCCTACTGGCTATGTTTGGAGTTATTTCGGTCCTCATTGGTTGGGTGCATAACGATCGTCCTGTTTGCCGTCTCACCCTTTCACATTTTATATGCCCAAGAAGCACGACCCTATAGTCTATGGATTGTCACGATCTTAATTAGTCATATTGCTCTGTTGCGAGCAATGCGGCTGAGAACTAATCTAAGTTGGGGGTTCTATGCTGCCACAGTTTGTGTCGGACTTTACACCTTTTTGTTTTCAGCATTTGTTACGATAGGTCATGGAATCTATGTTTTCATCGTTGAACGCTGTCGCTTGAGCCGGCAATTAGTTAGCTATGTCATCTCTTCACTAATCGGCGTGATACTCTTCCTGCCTTGGATAGTGTTTGCATTACCTAATCTCAAAAGAATTGATGAGCGCGTCTCTTTCCTAAAACTTATAAAAGCCTGGATTCGTAACCTTAGCCTGTTCTTTATTGACCTTAATCTAAATGACCAGAGTCCGCAGATTTTTCTGATTCCCTTTCTGCTGACTTTGTTAGCTTTAGTGGGTTTAGTAGGATACGCAATTTACTTTTTCTTGCGTCACAGTCCTAACCAAGCCAGGTTATTCGTTCTAATTGCTCTGATCTTGCCACAACTTGCTTTGGGCGTGCCAGACTTACTTTCGGGGGGAGGACGATCGACCAGTCCCCGCTACCTTATCCCGAGCTATCTGGCGCTACAATTAGTGGTTTCCTATTTTTTGACAAAGCAAATTTTTCCTATCGTAACTGAAACTCGGATACAAAAAACAGGTAAGATTGCACTGGCTGTATTGATCTCGATCGGTCTACTTTCTGATTGGCGCATTGCTCAGTCAAACACTTGGTGGACAAAAGCGGGTAATAACTTTGATCACTGCATTGCTTACAACATCAATCAAGCAAATCAGCCAATTTTAATCAGCGATTCTTACTTCATCAACATTCTGGCACTCAGTCATCTCTTGAATGAAAAAGTTAAATTTCAGCTATCGAATGACCCCGATCGCCTTCAGGTTCCGCTCGAGTTTGACAGCATTTTCTGGTACGGCTCGTCGGAAAATCTAAAAAATCTTGCTGACAAGGCTAACCAAGTGACTGCGATCGATGACTGTGGCTCTCCAATATCACCATCAAGTCGCCCAAGTGTTTTTCGGTTAAGTCGTTAATACTATTTGAAGTTCATCCATAGCCACTAATCATGACTAAAGAATGCAAATTATGGTAAGTTCGCATGACATCCTTAATGCAAAATCAATGCGCGTGATTATTGCCGCTGAGAATGCATCAATGCGCATGAGTGGTGAATCAAATTTGCCGCTTTTCTACTTTAAACTATTCCGCGATCGTAGTATTGATGTTTGGGTCGTCTGTCATGCCCGGGTGCGCGATGAACTCCGAGAAATGTTCCCAAATAATGAAGAGTTTCAAAAATTTCACTTTGTCGAAGACACCTGGTTTCAAGCATTTGTCTGGAAAATCAGCCATTGGTTTCCTTATCGAATTCAGGATCTGATCTTTGGGCAGTGGATTCATCTATTGACTCAAAGCAGTATGCGAGAAGTTGTCAAGGAATTAGTTAAGCAAGAAAATATTCAGGTTGTCTTTGAACCGGCTCCCATTTCGCCCAGAGGGTTGAGCTTTATGTATGGGTTGGGGGTACCTGTTGTGATCGGACCGCTCTGTGGCGGATTAGAGTTTCCGCCCGCTTTCCGTTATATGGATTCAACCGTGACTCGGCTCTCCATTAACCTGGGGCGAACTTTATCGGAAATCGCCCATCGCTTGGTACCGGGGAAATTGCAGGCAGAAAGTTTAATTGTTGCCAACGATCGCACTGCCAAAGTATTACCATCTGGCTACCAAGGCAAAGTGTATGAAGTGGTTGAGAGCGGTGTCGATTTGTCGATCTGTAAACCGATTGAGCGAGTCCAACTAAGCCCCGAAGACCCGATTCGATTTATCTTCTGGGGGCGATTCGTCGATTGGAAGGGAATCCAGTTTTTAGTTCAAGCCTTTAAGCAGGTCACTGAGCAAACGAATGCCATCCTAGAGCTAATCGGCGATGGTGAGTTGATGGACACAATTAAGACTCAGGTTGCTGAGATGGGGATCAGCGATCGAGTGAATTTTCACGGGCGTTTGAGTCGGGAAGACAGCATCACGATCATTCATCAATGTCATGTGTTTGTGATTCCTTCTTTACGAGAATGTGGGGGGAGTGCCATTTTAGAGGTTATGGCACTGGGGTTGCCCGTTGTTGCCACCAACTGGGCTGGTCCTGCTAACCATGTGGGGACAGACTGTGGTATTTTGGTCGATCCGGTTTCTATCACAGGATTCATTGACGGACTAGCGGAGGCGATGATTCAGTTTGCACAGTCCCCAGAATTACGCCAAAGAATGGGCGATGCTGGCATCAAGCGGGTCAGAAACCATTATTTTGATTGGGAATCAAAGGCTGATCGAGTACTTGAAATCTGTCACGAAACCGTGACCAGGTAATCGGGACATGGCGCTTACGCATTGGAGAAAAGTATGGCGAAAAGTTTAATTTTGGGCGGTGCCGATTTTGTGGGCAGTCATCTAGCCCGTAGATTGGTGGCTCAAGGCACAGGCGTAAGTATTCTCACTCGTCCCAATTCTTCAGTTTCTAACGTTGGAGACATCCTGGATCAAGTAGAAATAACTTATCGAGATTTCATGGATGATGTAGCTTTGCGTCAGGTGATGCAGGATGTTGATACGGTTTATCATGTCACTTCTAGCAGCTTTCCTGGGTTGCCGATCGAAAGCAGTTACTATGATGTGCTGTCTAATCTTTTGCCGACGATCCGATTGAGTGAAATCTGCCTCGCTCATAATGTTAAGAAGATGATTTATATCTCATCGGGAGGCAGCATTTATGGAGATCCCCAAACGATCCCGATTAGCGAAGATCATCCTTTGCTGCCAAAGTCAGCTTACGGACAAGGCAAATTAACTATCGAGAACTACCTGGCTTTTTATGCCCGTTCTACCAACTTGGACATTAGTGTATTGCGGGTTTCTAACTCCTTTGGTCCAGGTCAAAATTTGTGGGGTGAGCAGGGTTTAGTGGCGGTGGCAATGGGCTGTGCCTATTATGGGCACAGCCTGAAATTATATGGAGCAGGTCAAGCAGTAAGGGACTACATTTACATTGATGATGTGATCGATGCCATGCTGCTAGCTACAACCTATTCAGGGTCTTCTACTGTTAATATTTCTGCTGGTACTGGGCATAGCGTCATAGAAATTGTAAAAGCTATTGAAGCTATCTCGGGGCGAACGATCGAGAAAGAATTTATTCCTGAGCGTCCTGGTGATGTTCAGGTAAATATATTGGACAATCAGAAAGCTCTTCAACTGTATGGCTGGACTCCTAAAATTGCGTTCAAAGATGGTCTAGCCAGAACCTGGCATCACATCACAAACGGTGCAGCCTTCACTTGATATGGACTTTTGATCCCCCTTAGAGACCTAGGGATGATTCGCTAGATAGAGAAAAACTTTAGAACCCGCATTGTTATGTCACTCACACTTTGACGTTTAACGAGGTTGCAGGGTTAAAGCAGTTTTTATCTTTTAAGAGAATCAGCCCTACCCTTAGAGACCTATGAGGGTAGCTAGAATTGAACTCATCAAGTCTCGACTTTATCCCTGAAACTGTCGGCGCACGATCGCTAGAGCATCGACAAAGGTGGGCAGAGATTTGGAATACCAAGCCGTCTGAGGCGGAGAAGCCTGGATTTTCGATTGCAGTGAATGTGCCAACAGCACAAAAGACCTCTTGAGTGAATAGTGAGAGATTGAATGTAACCAGGTTAAGGAGGCATCGCCAGCATGATCTACGAGCAACTCAACCAGATTCAGTAGATCGCAAATTCTCTAAGAAAAGGGTAGGGTCAGGCTAACCATATCAAAAACAGCCATGAGAGCCTACCCAAGCTCATTATCTTCTACCCCTGCCTTAACCGATGAAAGCACCCTAGACTCAGCCGTCGATTGTTTGACAGAGCACCTGCCGATTTCGATGGACGGCAGTTACACGGTGCGGGAGGTGTTTGAAGTTCTGATCCGCGCTGCCAGTCGCGGGGACAGCATCGAACCACGGTGCGAACGCTAAGGGGAGCACCCTGTGGCAATGGCATCCGCTATCACTTGGAGAAATTTGAGGCGATGGCGACGCTAGAGCAGCCGTTGAATGCGGCATTGCACAGTCGCATACCGCCCTCGGTGGCAAAAGGGCGACACCGCATGGCAATAGATTTGCATCTGATTCCCTACTACGGGGTGCCGACTGAGGCAGAAGCGCCCTATGTCTATCGCTCTCAAGCCAAAGCCGGAACCACGCGCTTTTTCGCCTATGCCACGGTCTATGTGATTTGCCGAAACAAGCGGGTGACGTTAGGCATTCATGCCGTGCCCTGTGACGAGACTCTCGTGGCAACGATAACGTACTTGTTGGCAAGGCTCCACCCCTTGCGCGTGCGGGTGAAACGGCTCTGCCTCGACCGAGGCTTTTACAGCGTGCCGGTGATTCGCTGGCTCAAAGCTCTCAATATTCCCTTCCTCATGCCAGCGGTGATTCGCGGCAAAACGGGCGGCACTCGCGCTTTGTTGGTCGGACGTAAAAGCGATAGGACGGACTACACCCTCAACAGTTCTACTCATGGCACTGTTACGTGTCAAATGCAGGTGATTTGCGGTTACCACAAGGGGTTCAAAGGTCAGCATGGGATTCGCTATGTTCTGTATGTGACCCATCACGTCCACGTTGCCTTGCATCAGCTTCACGCTTACTACCGCGAACGCTTTGGCATTGAAACCAGCTATCGTCTTAAGAATCTCTGTCGCATT
>JBBRMC010000146.1:0-7549 GCA_038231055.1 Leptolyngbyales cyanobacterium | reverse complement strand
ATTAGAATCAACAATTTGCCCCGGTTGTAGTGGGCGATCGGGCGTGACTAGCTCACTACCGGTCGATAAAATTGCCACACGCGGACGACGATAGACCCGGACTTGATTGCACTGAGCAGCGGCTAACACCGCAATTTCAGGCGCTTTTAGCACTAATCCTGCGGGCAATAAAGGCGAACCTGCCTGATAGAAAGCACCGCGATGTCTCACAAATGATTCGGGTTCGCTAGGCGGCTTCAAGATTAAAACCTGTTCCCCTTCCCGTGTCGTCTCCTCTTGAATAACGATCGTACCCGCCCCTTCTGGCATCACCGAACCTGTGAGAATTCGGGCAGCTTGACCGGATTGAACAAATTTCTGGGGCTGATACCCGGCGGGAATTTCTTCTATGACCTCCAACACAGCAGGAGTCTCAGCACTCGCAGATTTGACATCCTCAAACCGCACGGCGTAGCCATCCATTGCCGAGTTGTCCCAGTGGGGGAAGTCTAGATGGCTTATAACAGGGGTTGCCAGAATGCGATCGCGGGTCGATCGTAAATCCACCTCTTCTGCACCCAACGGCTCGACTAGCTTGAGAATCAGTTCTTCTGCTTGCTTTGCGGGCACCATCGCTTTATTTACCGCCGCTCTCGACTACTCAGTCAGCGTAATCGATCTCTAGCTTGAGACTCCAGCAATTCTCCCAATCAGGCGGGTATTGTTCAAATTCGGACTTCACAGTGACCACAAATGTCTTAACCCTTTTTTCAATCAGCACTTGGGTCTGAAGTTCTCACCATACACTGCCAATTGCAAAAGCACAAAACAGGGATAGTTGATGTAGCCCGAAGCCTCGAGCTAGTGTAAAAATATCTTTGGAGAGGGGGACAAAAGCCATATTCCAGGTTCTGTACCAATTCACCGATGCCGACGCTTTTCAGAAGAGACGGATTTGACATTCGCATGTACTTTAACGATCATGATCCACCTCATGTTCATGTCTTCAAAGCAGGTGGACAGGCAAAAATTGAACTCGGACGTTTAGAGGTAGCCCCTAGGTTAATTCTGGTTCAAGGTATGAGTTTGAAAGATGCTAAAGCCGCTATCTTACTCGTTACCGAACATCAAACCGACCTTTTAGAGAAGTGGGAAAAATATTATGATTAAGCCAGGGCTAGATGATTGCGCCTTTCAACAACAATTTGAACAAGCTCAAGCAGCTACCGAGCAAGCTAATCACACCGAACCTAGAGCGATCGCTGCTTACTATGAATCGATTGAGGGACTAATTATTATTCGTCTACGCAGTGGAGCTAGTTTTAGCTTTCCACCGAATATTGCTCAAGGACTTGCAGAAGCTAGCCCAGAAGACCTTGCCCAAGTAGAGATTACACCAAGGGGAGATGGACTTCACTGGAAAACGCTAGATGCTGATTTCACCATTGCTGGGTTGCTTGCGGGTCGATTTGGCACGAAAAGATGGATGGAGCAGTTACAAAACCAGTGGTTCCAGAGCGCTTCCTGACCTCAAACTTGGTATAGCTTTGATAACATTCGTCTTGGAATTCTTCAGTACGTGATACTCATTGCGTTTCGCTAGCCTCCTGCTCTCGATCGCCCCACTGCCAGATGTAATCACCAGCTTTTTACACAAGTTCGCCTTCTTATGAAATAATGAATGTTTGTGTCCAAATCCAGGTCTTCAGAGTTAATCGATCATGGCTAAGAATAAAGGAGTCAGAATCGTGATTACGCTGGAGTGCACCGAGTGTCGCACTAATCCTGACAAGCGATCGCCCGGCGTCTCCCGTTACACCACGACTAAAAACCGCCGAAACACCACGGCTCGGCTAGAACTGTCTAAGTTTTGCCCTCACTGCAACAAACACACTGACCACAAAGAAATCAAATAGTGGTTCGTCGTTAACTCTCTATACATTAGCTGTCAGCAATGAGTTGGTAAGCTCTTGCCCGTAGTCCTTCAGCTCGACTACTGACCACTGACCCATCACCAAGGAATCCCCATGAGCTATTATCGTCGCCGCGTCTCTCCTCTCAAGCCAGAAGAACCCATCGATTACAAAGATGTCGATCTGCTGCGAAAATTTATCACTGAGCGCGGCAAAATTCTTCCTCGTCGCATTACTGGACTCACGGCTAAACAGCAGCGTCATTTGACCGTCGCGATCAAGCGCGCTCGCATCATGGCGCTATTGCCCTTCATCAGTCAAGAAGGCTAATGGTCGGTCAACGTTAAACTAGAGGGATGAGGAATGAGGGATGGAAAACAATCCTGATTTGATTCATCCTTCATTCCTCAAACCACTCATATTGCGCTGACCTCAATGGAGAAGGGAACATTAGTCGAATTTCGCTTAAATAGCGATCGCCGCCTCGCCGTCGCCGACCGTCCTGAAGGAAAGAAACACTGGATAGTGACCGACGATCGAGGGCAGTCTCACACCCTTCATCCTCGACAAGTTACCTACGAAATTCTCAACGAAATCTATAAGCCTGCTGACATTCCCAACTTTCTGCGCGAGATTCAGCCCTATCTTGACCCGTCAAGCTTAGAGGTTGCGTGGGAAATCTTAAGTGAAACAGGCGAAAGCACTAACTCAGTAGAGATGGCGATGCTGCTGTTTTCAGAGAAGACAGCCCCGTTGTGTTATGCAGCCTACTGTCTGTTGTCTGACGATAAGCTTTACTTTAAGCAAAAGGGCGATCGTTACGAACCTCGACCCGCCAGCCAGGTTGCCGAACTCAAACATCAAATTGAGATGGAAGCGCAACGGCACCGAGAATGGGAGAGTTATTTAGAACGCATCCACCAGGCTCTCAAGAGTGAAGCGGTGGAATGGCAGTCTAGCGATCGCTCTCGTCTCGATGCCCTTGAGCGATTTGCTACTGTGGGAGATGAGGCAACTCACCGCACCCCCGCCCTAGAAACGCTGGCAGCTCTGAAACGGCTAGAAACTCCCCAATCTGCCTTCCAGCTTCTGATCGATTTAGGTTTGTGGAGTCCTCACGAGAATCTGTCCCTGCGACGCAGCCAGATCCCTACTCACTTTTCTACAAAGGTTCTGGAAGTGTTGCATCACCGCTTAGAGTTTCCGCCCGTTGACTCCAATGCTGATCGGTTAGACCTGACTCATCTCAAGGTGTATACGATCGACGATGAAAGCACCCGTGAAATTGATGATGGTCTGAGTCTAGAGATTTTGCCCGACGGACAGCATCGTCTCTGGATTCACATTGCCGACCCGACTCGCTGGCTTACCCCTGGAGACGACCTCGATTTAGAAGCGCGTCGTCGCACCACTACCTTGTATTTGCCGACGGGAATGATTCCCATGTTTCCGTCTGAGTTGGCAACCGGTCCAATGAGCTTGAATCAAGGTGAGGTTTGCTGTGCCCTCAGCTTTAGCGTGATTCTAGATGAATCGGGCGGGGTTCAAGATTTCAGCATTCATACCAGCTTGATCAAAGCGACCTATCGCCTCACCTACGATGATGTAGACGAAATGCTGCAATGGGGCGTGCAGGCAGAATCGGAATTAGAAGCGATCGCGCGTTGGGCAAAGCGTCGAGAACAGTGGCGGCAGTCTCAAGGGGCAATCAGCATCCATATGCCCGAATCATCGATTAAAGTGAATGGCGATGGCGATGTAAACGTCTACGTCCTCGAAGATTCTATCTCTCGTCAACTCGTGGCTGAGATGATGATTTTAGCGGGCGAAGTTGCTGCTCGCTATGGTCAAAAGCATGGATTGCCCGTGCCCTTCCGCGCTCAGCCTCAGCCTGAAT
Organism: Leptolyngbyales cyanobacterium; assembly: GCA_038231055.1. Taxonomy (GTDB): domain Bacteria; phylum Cyanobacteriota; class Cyanobacteriia; order Leptolyngbyales; family Leptolyngbyaceae; genus Phormidesmis_A. Next base: position 3,760 of record JBBRMC010000146.1, on the reverse strand, counting down.
TGCCGCCAGAGGGTGAGCTTTTGCAACTTCCGGCTGGTCCTGTGCGCTCCTGTGCGATTCGACGCTGTATGCCTCGCAGTGAATTGAGCATTACTCCGGCTCGTCATGCCAGCTTGGGGCTAGATACCTATACTCAAGTCACGTCTCCCATTCGTCGATACAGCGACTTGCTAACCCATTTTCAAATCAAAGCTCACCTTCGTGGGGCAGAGCTGCCATTCTCCCCTGATGAAGTGAAAGATTTGATGTTGACTATTGCCAGCACAGTTCAAGAAGCCTCTTTGGTTGAGCGTCAGACCAATCGCTACTGGAGCTTAGAATTTCTGCGTCGCAACTCCTCTGAGATCTGGCAAGCGTTGATGCTGCGCTGGCTGCGAGAACACGAAAACTTAGGACTGGTGCTGCTTGAAGATTTGGGGTTAGAGATCGCAATGCGGTTTAATCGGCAGATCGAACCCGGCGATCGCCTCAATTTAAAAGTCAGCCATGTTGATCCCAAGCAAGATGTGATTCAGTTTCATGAGGTCGCTTATCAAGAAGCTCCTCAAGCCGTCACCTAGAGGTGCTTTGGTGAGAGACGAAAAACTGAACCTGGATCTGGCTGAACGAGATCAGGTCACCGTCTACTAGCGATCGCCGCTCTAACGTTGGAATTCGCTGTCGATTGATCGATGTTCCATTACTGCTACCCACATCTGTAATGTAAAAACCCTGGGTTACGCTATAGCCAATCACGGCATGACAGCGAGAAATTGAAGGGTTGAGAATTGAGATCGCACAGTTGCCACTACGCCCAATCAACCAAGTTGGTGCAACATCGGTCACTTTTGCATCTTCGAGGCTTGCCACGTTAGTCGTCAAAAATGCCGACGTGCTCGATGAGGTTGAGGATGATCCTAGAACGATCGCTTGAATATAGTAGGCGACCGAGTTGCTTGCTTTAGACGACTCTACGCCACTCCCAACTAGCGTAGAAGCTTTGCCCAACCCCGGAGCCTCACCTTGCATCAGTTTTGAAGGACGTAGACCGGTCAATCGGGCGGCGACTTGAGGCTCGTCAACGCTAGATCTGTCTTGAGCAGGCTGATTGGGTGACGGCGAATCTAACATAGGAACGTGTTAAATAATTCACAACGCAACGACCACTTGACCTGAGCCGCCAGGATGCTGACGATTAAGGTTTAAGATCTATCGGGAAAGACAGTCATAGGTCAACCCCTACGGTGGAGCGAGCCAGTCTAAGCAACTGCCTTACTCGATAGCCTCGTAAGTTGATTCAGAATATTACAGCTAAAATATTTGACGTTTGCATAAAAATAGTTCTTCGCGCAAGCTTCACGAGATCACTGCTCAACCCTATGATTCTTAAAGCCTTCTAAAACTTTCGGGATGTTGCCAGATTGTACCGAAGGCAACCGATCGCAAGTCTGCTAAAACGCAGAATTTTCTAGGGATATCTTGACTATCGATGTTTGCTGCCCCATCTGCGAGACAATAAGATAGCTATCTTAAGATAAGCGTCCTGATAAGTTCTCCTTCTGGGAATGCCATCTGATAGAATTTTGAAGGTTTTTATAACATTAGCCAATGGGATCGACGCGGGTACGAATTGCAATTGATGCGATGGGCGGGGACAATGCCCCTGCTGAAATCGTGGCAGGAGCGCTCAGGGCACAAGAAGAACTGGGCGTAGACATTTTGCTGGTGGGCGATCCTCAGCAAATCGAAACCGCTTTAAAGCATCACACCCAGTCCTCCTCGCTAGAAATTGTGCCATCTGAAGGCACGATCGAGATGACCGAGGAACCACTCACTGCTCTGCGCCGTAAGCCCAAAGCCTCGATCAACGTGGCAATGGATTTGGTGAAGAAAAAGCGGGCAGATGCCGTAGTTTCGGCGGGTCACTCTGGGGCAGCGATGGCGGCGGCTTTGTTGCGGTTGGGCAGACTGCCGGGAATTGACCGTCCTGCGATCGGAGCCGTTCTACCCACCCTAATCGCAGGCAAACCTGTCCTTATTCTCGATGTTGGCGCAAATGTAGACTGTCGCCCTAAATTTTTAGAGCAGTTCGCTTTGATGGGCAGCATCTACTCTCAATACGTGCTGGGAGTCACAGAACCCAAAGTCGGCTTGTTGAACATTGGCGAAGAACCTAACAAAGGCAACGAGTTAGCCATTCAAACTCATCAACTCCTAGAAGAAAACCCCAACATTCCCTTTATTGGTAATGCTGAAGGACGGGATGTGTTGTCAGGTCACTTTGATGTCATTGTGTGTGATGGCTTTGCGGGCAATGTGCTGCTAAAGTTTGCCGAAGCAGTCGGAGAAGTCGCCCTACAAATTCTCCGACAAGAATTGCCTCGGGGGTTACACGGCAAGTTGGGCGTTTCGGTTCTGCGCCCCAACTTAAAGCGCATCAAGCAACGGATGGATCACGCCGAACATGGAGGTGGTCTGCTGCTAGGCGTTGCCGGAATCTGCATCATCAGCCACGGAAGTTCTCAAGCGCCGACTATCTTCAATGCGGCGCGGTTAGCAAAAGACGCGATCGACAACGAAGTCATTGATCGGATTGCTGTGACGAGCCGATTGGTAGAGAGCTAGTCTAAGACCCTGTAAGGATGGAGAAGGAATCTTGGAACAGTCAGGGGTAGGGATTGCAATTACGGGGAGCGGCTCATCGACTCCAAGCGTTGCCCTCAATAATGTTGAGTTGAGCCGAGTCGTTGAAACGTCGGATGAGTGGATCGCATCTCGCACAGGCATCCGTGAGCGTCGATTAGCAGAACCGGGATGCTCACTCACAAAGTTGGGTGTTGAGGCGGCAAAGGGTGCGATCGAGATGGCGGGAGTCGCGCCGATGGATCTCGATTTAATCATTTTGGCAACGTCAACAGCAGACGATCTATTTGGGAGTGCCAGTCAGATCCAGGCGCAACTAGGTGCGTTTAAAGCAGTTGCTTTTGATTTGACGGCTGCCTGTTCTGGCTTTGTCTTTGGCATGGTGACTGCATCACAGTTTATTCGCACGGGCGTTTACAAAAATGTGCTGCTGATCGGAGCCGATGTGTTGTCTCGCTGGGTCGATTGGTCAGACCGCCGCACCTGTGTGCTGTTTGGCGACGGGGCGGGAGCCGTGGTGATGCAGGCAAGTGAGCACAATCGGCTGCTAGGGTTTGAACTCCGTAGCGATGGCACTCAGAACAACTGTCTCAATTTGTCCTATCAGTCGGAGCCAAGAGAGTTGCTAGCTGGCGTAACAATCAACCAGGGCACCTTTCACCCGATCACGATGAACGGTCAAGAAGTCTATCGCTTCGCTGTCAAGAAGGTGCCTGAAGTGATTGAGAAAGCTCTCTTTCGGGCGCATTTAAGCATTGAGGATGTTGACTGGCTCTTGCTCCATCAGGCTAACCAGCGAATTCTCGATTCGGTCGCCGATCGTCTCAAAATTCCTCCCGAAAAAGTGATCAGCAATCTGGCAAAATACGGCAATACGTCTGCTGCGTCCATTCCTTTAGCATTGGATGAAGCCGTTCGGCAAAGCAAGATTCAACGAGGCGATACGATCGTCGCTTCTGGCTTTGGAGCAGGCTTGACGTGGGGCGCAGCCATCTTTCAGTGGGGATAGCAGAGATTATGAAGACAGCGTGGGTGTTTCCTGGACAGGGTTCTCAAGCGATCGGCATGGGAATGGATTTGCTTGAATCGACTGAAGCAATGGCAAAGTTTGAGCAAGCCGAATCTATTCTGGGCTGGT
>JBBRMC010000145.1:0-7562 GCA_038231055.1 Leptolyngbyales cyanobacterium | reverse complement strand
GGATAAGGTGCCGTTGACTAGCTCGATCGCTTCTCGCAACGTTAGTCCATTGTCTGCCTGAACGCTATCTTGATCGCTATTGACCACGACGCGTACCCGCGACGAATCTGTTTCTTGCGCCAAAAGGGGTGATGTCGGCAACCATCCAATCAGCGTTAACAATAGCAGTGCAAGAAGTTTTTCTTCACCCTTGATTCGTTTCTCGTTTCTTTGATTGCTTATCATTGTCCTTCTCCCACAACCACGGTTGCCGTCGGCGTTTGTTGCAGCATTGCTGCGGGTTCTATCCCAGTTGTTTGTGACTGCGTTGCAGGTAAGGCAGATGCCGTTGGTTTAATCTGTGACTCTTGCTGTTGAGGTGGGGCAACTTTTTGCCTGCCAAAGCCATCAAAGAGTTCGTTCACTTTAAAGGAGAGGGTTGCATAAAAGCCACCTTGCGATCGACTGCCGTTAAAGTCTCGATCGTTGTTGATATCTCCAAAGCTGTATCCAGCAGCGACTCTCAGATTGGGCGTTAAATAGTAGCCCGCTTCGAGCAAAAATCCGACTTCGCTAAAGCCTGTGAGCGATTGCCCAGTCCAGCGCACCTCGCCACCCACGTCCCAGTTATAGCCAAGCCGATAGGTGGCGCGTAGCTGGGTTAAGGAGATGAAGTTTGTGCCGAGTAAATCTTTTGCCAGGTAAGATTGAGTGCTTCGCAGCGCGTATTTGCCGAAGAATTCCCATCGGAAGTTGGGGGCATAAATCGCCTCGACGGATGCGAGATGCACCTTTGAGCCTGTACCGCTACCAAACAACAGCGTCGTCGGAGTCACCCCCGGATTTTGCCGATATTCATAGCGAAACAGCATATTGAACTTATCGCTATTGGGGTCGCGATAGGCTAAGCCGACTTTGATATTGGAGGTGTCGCCTAATCCGGTCAGCAACTGGTTAGAGGCGTTGGCTTGCTGAAAACGCACCAATGCAGTCAGAGCCGGAGAAATTTTCCCGGCGGCTCCGGCTGACCAAACGGTGTTGTTGCCTAAATCAGAATTGCGTCGCTCAAATCGCGCACTTGCTTTAAAGTCAGGATTGTCAGTGTACTCAACGCCAACGCTGTAGCTATCGCCAGAGTTTACGCCCAGTGATGCAGAACTTTGTCCGACCGCGTAAGGTTGAGCAAACTGCTGACCTGCGGCAGTGTAGGCAAAGATGTCACCAAAAATGCGCTCGTAGCCGAGGTTAATTCTCAAACCGGGAGACAACACAATGCGGTGATTTAGCCCGATCGCGCCTTGCCCTGTCACGCCTCCATTCACGCCCGACAGCACGGCATAGCGTCCGGTAATCGAGGTGTCATCACTCAAACGTCGATCGACGAGGGTTTCTAAACTGGTGATTGAGTTGTTAGAAAACTGCCCGCCAGAAAGAAACTGCTGCGCCAGCCGCATCGTCACGCCCGGATAGACTTTCCAGTCCAAACCGAAGGTGGTGCGATTGGGGTAAAGCGAATCGTTAGTGCCGAGGCTAAGTTCGTTTTGGGCGCGGAAGCTGAGGCGATCGTTAAACGGCACCGACAAGCGCGAAACCAGTTGGTTGCTGTCGTCGTTTAGGTTGTTGGTCGCACGATCTTCACGACTGCGATTGACCCAATCTAAACTGGCGGTGACGATGCCAAATTTCTGCTCAACTCCCGCACTGATAGTGGTCAAGCTGTTGTCAACCCGACCCGCTCGCAGGGGTTCCTGTCCGCACTGAGATAAACCGGGAGTCGTGCAGAAAATGTTGCTACTCAGGTCGAATAAATTAACTAGCCCGATCGTGGCAGTCGAGGCAAATCCGAAATTGACTTCTCGATCGACCTGTGCCCGAACCTGAGTGTTTTCTCCCAGTTTCGCCGCGATGTTTGCCCCATAGCGGGTCTGCCCCGGCGTAAAGCTAAAGGTGGCGTTGTTGGAGAAATTCTCGTCGGTCGATCGATAGTAAGCTCGCGTCACCAACCCCGGAGTCAGCGTTGTCTTAGCCTCGATGCGATAGGCAGAACCCGACACCTTATTAGAGAACGGATTAGCATTGTTCGATCGGGCATATTCCGCCACAATCTGTCCATCTTTGCCAAATGAGAACAGGGCATCGGCTCCAAATAACTCAAAGTCTTGGCTACCCCGGTCTTCGCGCAGATAGCTCAACCCTGCCCAACTTTCTCGGTTGGCTTCGCGAGAGAAGTGATATTGCAGTCGCCCCGCGTAAAGGTTGGTGCCGCCCGTGCCAACGCCCTCATATTCATAGGTGACGACGATGCGGCGCACCAGCACCCGCCCAAACAAATCAAACTCAGTTGCCTGAATCGGACGGCGGAAAATCAGCGTGCCCCGATCGTAGTCAATCTCATAATCCTGATTGCGATAAAGCGGCACTCGCTCAACGACGCTGCCCGGACGATTGATTTCTTCCGTCTCGATAAACACGTTTTCACTGCCGCCAATCAGCAACCGCCGCGACAAGAAGTAATAACCGCTCGTGCCGTTTGCCGCGATCGTGTCTCGCTGAAAGCCATCCAGGTTATTGCCATAGGCTGCCGTAGCTTGCAGATTGCCAAAGTTATAGTTGGCTTTAAACCCGTGCAGTTGGCGAGTAGTCGCGGTGAAATATTGCGATGCGGTGGCAAACTCCTCGGTGCGATAGTCACCCCACATCGCGTAATTTTGTCCACCAGAGGGTGAGGTCTGCTCAAGTTTGAGATAGACGCTATCGATCGAGGGCGTTAAATAATCAACGGTCGAGCTATCCCCGTAAGTCGGATAGTTTTGATCGCAGAACTGAAGATCTCGAAACAGTCGGGTCGTGCCGTCGCAGGTTTCATTCAGCGGACGCTGATTGTTAAACGCCCCTGTGAATAGCCAGTCGCCCACTTTGCCCGTTGCAAAAATGGCAGTGCTGACATCAAAACGGGTGCCATTCACACCTTCGGGCAAGAAGTCTCGATATCGACTGTAGAAGTCGGTTCCGCCTGATCCGATGCGAAGGTTAATGGCACCTGACACCAAAGACGGACGCAGATTGGTGATGAATTCAACGTCGGTGTAAGCCTCCAGGTTGTCTGACCCAAGCTGTCCCGGTAGGGTTGTGGGATAGGCAAAGGGAGGCTCTGACAGCTTCAGGTCTTTTTTCGGCTCGTCGATCGCCGCCCGAACGCGCACCCTCTTTGGCTCTAACGTAGACTGCAACTCAACCGAAAACCGCCCCTGTCGAGCGATGACTTGAAATCCGGCTCGATCTGTGTCAGCATCTGCGCCGACGAACTTTCCGGCACTGCTAGTCAACGTCACCGTGACATCTGCATTGATTGGAGTGCCGCCTTCATCCACAATCTGTCCCGACAGCGTGACCGTCGAGCGACCATCTGCCGGAATGCGAGACGTAGAGGATGGCACGATCTCGATGTGCACGATCGCTGCCTTTGTCGTGGGGGCAGACGCACCCGATCCATTAGGTGGAGTTGGGGTTGAAGCAGGATCTTGCGGAGACGCAGGAGGCGAGATAGGCGACACCTCTTGCGGACTCGGCGTTTGCTCTCGCTGGGTCGGCTCTGGAACTTGAGCAGTTTGAACAGACTTGGCAACCGATGGCTCGGCTCCAGTCAGCTTGAAGGTCGTCGCAAGTCTTGAAAAACTAGGGAGTGAAGCTTGGGGAGCGGTTCCTGCGGAGGTGCTCTCTTGGCTAATGGTTGTCAACGATTCAGACGCACCCAACTTGAGCGACTCAGGCAAAAGTGGTAACTCAGTCGCTTGGCTCCCGGTCGCGATCGCGACCATCCCAAAGGTAGAGGTAATTAAACTAAGTCCGAATTTGATAGATGAGAGATGGTGCATTAGTTGCGTCGTCCCTCCCCAAAGGTTGGTGTCACTGCAAAATTCATTCTGACTAGACCGCCCGGAGCGACCTTGACGAGTCGTGATTGGCTGTTGTTCTCAATGCGATAACGGTTGGGGGCTAACGTATATCCAGGCAAGCTTGTGAGGTCGAGGGTGCCATTGCGATAGCCTGCGATCGCGAATTGCAGTGAATAAAGACCGTTTGCGTCCGTTGTGATGCGGTTGCCATCGTCCATGTAGATCACAGCATTGGGCACGCCAGGTTCTCCCGGCTGCTGCTCTCCGTCAAAGTTTTTATCGACAAACACGCGACCGATGATGGTGCCACAATCAGACAAGATTCCGTTGCGAATTCTCAGCAAATGGCTGGCGGTGTTGCTTGTTAACGGTCCTAGGGGGCTAGCTCCTTGGGCGACGGCGAGGTTGCGCCCTGTGCCGCGAATTGCGTCAGGTGACAGAACGGCGGCGTAGACCAGCGTCAACGTTTGCTGAGGTGCCAGAGTGCTAGGAAAGGTGAAGGTGATCACCGATCGATTTACCGTGGGCTGCGATAGAGTGCTGCTGACATCAGTGGTTGTTCCCCCTGTGGTCAGTGAAGCCCGCTGCGATTTTGAAATATATTGCAGCCCTAGAGGTAGCGTGTCTCGAACTGTAATGCTGGTGGCGGGGGCGGAACCTATATTGCGAATTACCAGTCGATAGATTACAGTGTCGCCGGGTTCGGCGGCGGCTCGATCGCCCGATTTTATAAGTTCTAAGCCGGGGCGACCTGCCACGGTTGCTGCTAGAGAAGTTGGGTTAGATGTGACTCCTTGAACCGGAGTAGTAGGATCAGCAGCAGGTCGAAAATTTCCGGTCGCGGTATTGGCTACATCGATCGCGGTTTGACTATTTGCGTGCAAGATCCGACTATTTAAGCCCCCTGTGAAAAGAAGAATCAGTATAAGACGCAGAAACCCACTCCCCAACGGTTTTGTCGGGAAATTCATCAAAAACACCACACTACTAATTTTGTTATCTGAGTTAATCTATGCCGACGAATCGAGGGGGCTATTCTATAAAGCTGCTCTCGATCCTGTGAATCTGGCTACAACCAAATATTCTCTCTTGCCTCGACTAACAGGTTGAACAGAATGATACGGTAATTCTACCGGGATTTTTAGTGGTTCATAACAAATTCATATTATTTTCATTGAAACAAATAAAATGTTTGATGAATTAACAGATTCTGTCTGTTTATGTAGTTTGGATAGCAGAAGATTTGAATTTCTCAAAACTGCTGAAAAGCAAATATAGGCGGCGATCGATAAAATGTTAGGGACTGAAGATCAGCGATCTCAACCTGGTGCTATCTAAAACAAGGCAAGAGATGCGGGGTTCAACTGCCTATTTTCCATCGTTGCCTCTCTAGATACGATAACCTTGTCATAGAGACGCTTTCCTGTTCCCTTCTCCGCTATGACGCAAAGCACCGAATTTCTCAGTCACCTCAACGTTTCTCAACGACAAGCCGTCGAGCATTTTTGTGGTCCGCTCTTGGTGATTGCAGGAGCAGGCTCTGGCAAAACTCGCGCGCTGACCTATCGCATTGCAAACTTAGTATTAACTCATCGCGTTGATCCAGAGAGCATCTTAGCGGTGACGTTTACCAACAAAGCCGCCAAAGAAATGAAAGAGCGGATCGAGAAGCTGTTTGCCGATCGTCAGGCTCACAGTGAGTTTGGTAAACCGTTAGCTGAGTTGTCAAATCAGCAGCAGATAAGCATTCGATCGAAGGTCTATAAAACCATTATTAAAGATCTGTGGATCGGCACGTTTCACGCACTCTGCTGTCGCATTTTGCGTTTTGATATTGAGAAGTTTCAAGACGAGAAGGGACGAAAGTGGAATAAAAACTTCTCGATTTTTGATGAATCAGATGCTCAAAGTTTAGTCAAAGATATCATTGTTAATAAACTAAATTTAGACGATAAAAAATTCGAGCCACGATCGGTCAGGTATGCGATTAGTAACGCCAAAAATAAAGGCTGGTCGCCGCGAGATTTAGAACAAGAGCAACCAAACTTTCGCGGCAGGGTGATTGCTAACGTCTATAGTATGTATCAAGACAAACTAGCTGAAAATAATGCTGTAGACTTCGATGATTTAATCTGGTTGCCTGTCCAGCTATTTCGTCAAAATGAACAGATTCGTGCCTATTGGCACAAACGCTTTCGTCACATCTTAGTAGATGAATATCAAGACACCAATCGCACTCAATATGATCTGCTGCGATTGCTCGTGACGAATGGTGAATCAGTCGAGTTGTTCAACGAGTGGGACTATCGATCGGTCTTTGTCGTGGGAGATGCTGATCAGTCGATCTACTCATTTCGGATGGCTGACTTCAAAATCCTGATGGGCTTCCAGCAAGATTTTGGCGACAGTCTGCCCGATGACGACACCCGCACGATGGTCAAGCTCGAAGAGAACTATCGATCGACCGAAAATATCCTGCAACTCGCCAATCGTTTAATCGAAAACAACACCGAGCGCATTGATAAAATTCTCAAGCCGACTCGTGGAGAAGGGGCACCCGTTTATTGTCACCGCGCCGATGATGAGATTGCCGAAGCCGAGTTTGTTGTGCAGCAAATCCGCACCTTGCAGCACATGAATGCTGATCTGCATTGGGGCAAGTTTGCCATTCTCTATCGAACGAACGCTCAATCTCGCGCTTTTGAGGAATCCCTCGTGCGGTGGGGTGTGCCCTATAAAGTAGTGGGTGGGTTGCGATTCTACGATCGTAAAGAAATCAAAGATGTTTTAGGGTACCTGAGAGCGATCGCCAATCCATCCGATACGTTAAGCTTGCTGCGGGTGATTAATACGCCCCGTCGCGGAGTTGGCAAGTCTACGATCGATTCCCTACAAAAAGCCTCAGTTGAGTTGGGCATTCCGCTTTGGGAGATTTTGAGCGACGAAACTTCGGTCAAGAGTTTGGCGGGACGCAGTTCAAAAGGGGTGATTAGCTTTGCTCAGATGATTCAAAAATGGCGATCGCAGATTGATGAGGTCTCTGCCTCTGAGTTAGTGCAAGGCATTTTAGAAGAGTCCGGTTATCTCACTGATCTCAAAGCTCAAGGCACCGACGAGGCAGAAGAACGATTTCAAAACGTGCAGGAACTCTATAATGCCGTTCTGCAATTTGAAGAAGAGAACGAAGATACAAGCTTGATTGCCTTTCTCGCGGGAGCTTCTCTCGCCTCTGATCTCGATGACAAAGACGAGGAATCGACCAAAGTTTCTCTGATGACGCTACACGCCTCTAAGGGGCTGGAGTTTCCCGCTGTGTTTTTGGTCGGATTAGAACAAGGATTATTTCCAAGCTTTCGATCGCTAGATGACCCGGCAGCGATCGAAGAAGAACGTCGGCTCTGCTATGTGGGCATCACTCGCGCCCAAGAGCGATTGTTTATCTCCTATGCGCGTGAGCGTCGCCTGTATGGAAATCGTGAAATGGCTCAACCATCAGCATTCTTAAAAGAGATGCCTAAAGACTTGATGGAGTCGAACATCCAAACAACCGTTAAAGGGACAAAATCGGCAGTGGCTAAACCGCAGCGATCGACCGTCCAGAGTTCTAGCAGCGTCGAAACCGATTGGAGTGTCGGCGAACTTGTAGTTGATAAGCGATTTGGAGTCGGTGAAGTGACTCATGTGTTC
>JBBRMC010000144.1:0-7625 GCA_038231055.1 Leptolyngbyales cyanobacterium | reverse complement strand
TGATCTCATCGCCCTGACTTTCTAAATTAGGAGCGCTAGTCATCGTCTCGGTGTGTTCGTCATCGGAGCCATATAAAAAGCTGTGTAAGCCCTGGTGCGCCTGAGGGACATTTTGATGTTCGATCGCCACTAGGTTGTCTGCTTCCACTTGAGTTGATCTCCGTATCGCACATCTTCAGCTTGATCTTTATTATCGGAGATTAAGGGGTACGAATTTCGTAAGATCGGGGATCATCCCCTCCCATTCTTTTCAAACATAGCGTAAACTTTTGTTAATCAAGATTTAAGGTAATTTTCAAAAATGGCAACTCCTGCTGGATTTGGGAAGGCGAAACCGCAGACACAGAAGCAGCCAACCAAGGGCGCTGCAAAGCGGGCTGAAGCATCACAGCTTTACGATCAGTTTAAAGATGACGGTACGCCCGAATATGAGATTTACATCCGGGTTCAGGGTAAAAAAAGCTGGTTTCCGGTTGGCGCGATCGCGGTGAAGCGCTCCAATCAGATCAATCATGCCATTTTTGACAATTTAGAAGAACTCCAGAAAGGCGCGTTTCGTCTGTTTCCGGTACTTAAGAAAAACCAGGCTCAGTTAGAGTATGGTTATCGTCTCAAAGGCTTTAAAGACGACGAGATTGAGATGGCTCAACGCCCGTCAGCGGGGTCAAGTGCGGGGATTGGCGTACAAAATGCGCTATCAATGATCGGCGATCGTGTCTCCTCAATTTTCAAGCGCAAATAGAATCTTGTCCCATTTCATAAAGAAACCGTCCGTCACTCCAGAGAGACGGACGGTTTCTTAAAGAGAAGACTAACCTAGATTTCTCTGTAGCTGTAATCCCAAAAGTCCGGTTTTGATGTGTTCTAAGAGGCTATCTTTACCGGAGGCTCGATCGCATTGAGTCAATGGCTTCCGCAAGGCTTTGGCAACTCGCTTTGCGCTGATGGTTTGCTTATGAGGCGTACCCCGCCCCGTGATAATTACAACGAGATCAGCCTGGGCAATATGGCTCTCGGTTTGTTTTGCCCACTGATCTCCATCCTCAGCCGTGCACCAGACCAAATTGACTTTTGATTGACGTAGACACTCTTCAACCTGAACTTTCACATTATTTTGACCGCCAAAAATCACCACTTTTCCGGTCAGGTCTGCATAGGGATCAGGACTGTCATCTGATTCGTCGCAGTCATCAGCATTCACTCCACGAGCGCGAGAACTTGAGTTCTTGCTAGGGACTAACGTCAAGAGAGGGGGATATTTTTGCTGACGTAATTTAGTTGCCTTCTCATACATCCGAGACAACTTCCACTCTGGGGTTCCGGCGATGACGATCGTCTTTCCTTCACGGTTGCAATCGTTGATCTTATTGAGTAAAGCATTGACGACTTCTTCGAGCGCTTCTAGTGACTTCAGGTCTTCTTTGGCATAGTGCACCTCGATCGCCAAATCTGCCGCCTCATAATAATCATCTTGCTCAGCGATCGTCGCGAGGAGTTGACGCTTTTTCTCTTGTCGTCGTCGCTGAAGTTCTTCTCGATCGCGTCGTCTCAGTTGAGTATCCGCTTCTTCGCGCTCTTGCCGCTGTCGTCGTTCTTCAACGATTTGCCCGATCCAATCAACAGCTTCTTGGGGGTGAGTCAGACGATTTTCTAATAGTTTTTCTGCCAGTTTTGGCAACTCATAGTTAAGCTGATAGCGATAGTGGCGAATTCTAGTCTCTAGCTGCCGATAGCGATCGTCCTCAATCGGCGTGTTCACCCGTTGAAGCTCTTTTTGAAGGTCTTCTAATTTTTTGCAGAAGTGTTCTAACTTGTGCTGAATCTCAAGACAGGCTTCTCGTTTAACAATTTCTGATTCATAACTTTGGACAAATTGCTCAAACGGATCAATGCTGTGCATACCTTTAAAACCTCTGGGCGTTGGGGTGGAACTTGCTTGAAGGCGATCCCGGTCGATCGCTGAAATGCTGTTCAAAAGATAAATATTCTTAATATCTCTGCCTAAACTAGATAAGATCAGTCGTAGAAATACGGAATCATTCGCTGTCTGCTATCGATCGAGTCCTTGTCTTTACCTACACTTCATGAAATACCGACGTTTTGGGCGTACTGAGCTACAGATCCCAATGTTCACCTGTGGAGGAATGCGCTATCAGTACAAGTGGCAAGATGTGCCCTATCGAGAAATTCCTGCCGACAGTCAAAAGAATTTAGAAGCAACGATCCACCGTTCTTTAGAGTTGGGGATCAACCACATTGAGACGGCTCGTGCTTATGGCACGTCAGAATTGCAGCTTGGAAAAGTGTTGCCCAAGTTCGATCGCGAATCGTTAATTGTGCAAACTAAAATCGAGCCAATGGCATCAAAGGAATTTTTGAAAACCTTTGAGCAGTCTCTGCGATTCTTAAATCTCGACTCTGTAGATCTGTTGTCGATTCACGGCATTAACTTAGACAGTCATTTAGAGGAATGCCTGCGTCCGGGTGGTTGCTTAGAAGTGATGCAAAAACTAAAAGCTCAAGGAAAAGTTCGCTCGATCGGGTTTTCAACCCACGGAGCCACCGATGTAATTGTGAAGACGATCGCGACCAATCAGTTCGATTATGTCAATCTGCATTGGTACTACATCAATCAGGTGAACTGGGCAGCGATCGAGGCAGCCAACCAGCTTGACATGGGCGTATTTATCATCAGTCCTTCTAACAAAGGAGGATTGCTTTATGAACCGTCGCCTCGGCTAGTAGATCTTTGTGCGCCCCTCAGTCCAATGGTGTTTAACAATCTATTTTGCCTCAGCCATCCTCAAGTGCATACGCTGAGTGTTGGGGCTGCCCGTCCTGAAGATTTTGATGAACACATCAAGACGCTGGACGTGCTTGATCAGTCCAACGACGTTCTTCCCCCAATTTTGAAACGACTGGAGGATGCTGCGATCGAGCGATTAGGCTCCGATTGGATAAACACTTGGCAGACCGGATTGCCCTCGATCGATGAAACACCCGGTCGATTAAACATCCCGGTCATTTTGTGGTTACGCAATCTCGCGATCGCCTACGACATGGTGGACTACGCCAAGATGCGATATAACTTGCTAGGTCAGGCGAGTCATTGGTTTCCGGGTGCGCGAACTGACACGATTGACCTTAAATCTCTACAAAAATGTCTAGAAAATAGTCCTCACGCTGACAAAATTCCAGATCTTTTGCAAGAAGCCCACGAGATGTTAAGTGGAGCGATCGTGAAGCGCATGGGCAGTTCATAGCGTAGTGGTCGCTCACGATCGCTCCACTTTTTATTAAGAGCAGGCTAGCTCACTATCTTAGAAAGTTGAGCTAGCCCGTCAATTTTAATAAGAAAGCCTCACTTGATTTTGACTAATCTCTCACTTAAATAGGAGAACTCCTTCAGTTAAGACAAATTTCTCTGGTTTAAGCAGATTATTTCCACGCTCTAATCCCACTTCTCTATTAAATAAGTTAAGCTTTACTTTTCAAATTTCCGTCTAAAGTTATATGCCACAAGTCAGACTTTTGTATCTAGCAACCCAGCTTATGCTGAAAGACAACTATGAATTTATTTAGGCGCGTCTGCCTTTTAGAAGAGGTGTAGTTTATCAACTTGAGTGAGGAGATTAGCTTGATCAGAAGCAGTGGTCTCAAGTTCTGAACTGCAAGTTGCTTCTTTACTGTCGCGCTTTGTTACCTTCTAAAACTTGTGGGAGCTTATGCTGATGGATACTGATATTCGGATCACTCTTATTGAAGATCATGACCTGACTAGAGTTGGCATGAGAACGGCTCTCCAGCAGAGAGAAGGATTTAGAGTCGTTGGAGAAGCCGCTAATGGCACAGATGGCTTGAAACTCATGACCTCTGCAAAACCCGACGTAGCGATCGTAGACATCGGCTTACCTGACATTGATGGCATTGAGCTAACTCGTCGCTTCCGCCAAGCTCAAGCCTTGACAGAAGACGAACCCACAACTAAAGTCTTGATTTTGACACTGCAAGATAACGAAGATGTCGTGTTAGCGGCGTTTGCAGCCGGGGCAGACTCCTACTGCATGAAAGACGTAAGCTTAGATCAGCTTGTAGAAGCGCTGCGCGTTACCCAAGAAGGCAACTCTTGGATTGACCCTGCGATCGCTCGTGTGGTGTTGCGACAGGCGCGAGACACTCAACCCGAAGACAGCAGCGCTGTTGAGTCCAAAACGGTTTCTATTAGTGCTGCGGAGCCAGAATACAACCAAATTATTGAAGCCTATCCCTTAACTGAGCGAGAGTTAGAAGTCTTGCAGCTAATTGTCAACGGCTGTAGCAACGCGGCGATCGCTGAGAAACTCTACATCACGGTCGGCACCGTCAAAACTCACGTCCGCAATATCTTGAACAAACTGTGTGCTGACGATCGTACTCAAGCTGCTGTTAGAGCGCTGCGCTCAGGCTTAGTAGGATAACTCAAGACGTGAAAAGACTCAGGATGCGATTCCAGAAGAGTGTTATGCGATCGCTGATTCGTTGGGCAGCAGTCCTAATGATTTGGGCAACTTTTTTAGCGACTCCGATCGTCAGTTTGGCTGCCCCAGTCGATCGTCTTGATGCCGATCTTTCTGCGATCGCTCCGCCAATCAACAGTTCTGCTAGACCCGACACTAACAACATTCCATCTGAAAAAGTCATTCAATTTGTCAACGTCTATCTGCAAGTCGTGGCACTGATTGAGCGACGAGAAGGAGAACTACAGGCAGCCGAAACTGAGTCTGAGTCGCTCCGCATTCAGCGCGATATTGAAACAGACGCGATCGCCTTGATTGAAACCGCAGGCTTAACCCGCCAAGAATATTTGCAACTCTTAAGCCTCGCCAACGTCGATCCTGAGTTTGGCGAACAAGTTGCCACGCTCATACAGGAGACTGCTAGCTGATCCCCAGCCATTAGGCGCGATTTAAAGGGACAAAGGGCTGAATTTTGCAGCCAACTGGAGGCACACAATCAAGAAATGAGTGATTAAATGGGAAGACAGATTTAGACGGTATTGGTCTGAAGGTGACTATTAGATTGTGGCAGCACAGTCATTGATCACGATCGCCGCTTCTCTAAATTCGGCTAAAACCAGATTGGATGGATCAGTCCCAGAAAGATCCACTAGTCTTGGCAATAAGCGTTTATCTGTTTGAATCTCTATTCGCCCATTTTTCAGCCTTGTTCAGTGAGCATCCAGAATGACTAGCATCGCCCCCGTTTCCCAAACTGACTTAGCCCAGCGACGGCAAAAATTGCGCCGCCAGCGACGGGTTAGATTTTTTCAAGCAAGCTGGCGTAGTCTTGCAGTTGCAGGTTTAGCAGGTGGGGCGGTTTGGGCGGCTACTTTACCCGCCTGGGTGATTCGCAAACCAGAGCAGGTGACCATCAAAGGCAATCAGTTTATCTCTGCTGAGACGATTCGTACCCTGTTGCCGATCGCTTATCCTCAGTCGTTGCTCAAAATTCAGCCTCAAGCCATTGTTGACGTGCTGAAATCAAAAGCTCCGATCGCAGAGGCGACCGTTGATCGTCAGCTATTTCCCCCAGGGTTAACGGTGAGAATTCAGGAGCGTAACCCGGTCGCGATCGCGCAACCGAGTTTGTCTGGAGTTTCCCCATCAGCCCCAAAAAGTAGTTCACCTCCTGCCAACGCTGCCCAAACAAGTTCTACTCAATCAGGGTTGCTCGACGAAAACGGTGCTTGGACTCCCCTTGAGACCTATACGTCGCTCAATCAAAGATTTAAATTGCCAACCCTTAAAATTACAGGAAGGCTATCGTACTATCGTCCTTATTGGGCGGCTCTTTATCAGATGCTCAGCCGAAGTCCGGTGAAAGTTTCTGAGATTAACTGGGACGACCCTAATAATTTAATTCTCAAAACTGAGCTAGGTTTCGTTCACTTCGGGGCGTATGGTTCTAGTTTTGCGAATCAACTGAAAACGCTTGATCAAATGCGGAGGCTTCCTAGCCACGTTAATCCCAGCCAGGTTTCCTATATTGATTTGAGAAACCCAGATTCCCCATTTATTCAAATGAATCTGAATCCTTCAAAAACTCCTGTAAAATTAGGTACTCCTTAAATCAAACCAACAGGAAGACTTGCAAATTAGCGACTCGAAACTTAACCTGATATCGTTAATCTAAATACCTTTTCGCCGCGATCGGTGTGGCAGCATCGTTCATTCTCGCGTTTTTATCGCTGATCATCTAGATTTATCTAGCCCTGATCTCTTGTTCATAACCATCGCTGAAATTCCAATGACGCTTAACAATGAGTCAGATACCCCAACACCCCTCGACAGCCGATTAGAGCGCGGCTATGAAGGTTCTCATACTGAAGGACAATCTAGCTTCTCATCCATGGCAGAAAATTCTAACCCGTTTGGCGGCAACTCCAGTCTATATTTAAATCAAAACTCCAGCCTCAAAGGTCTGCCTGGAGAAGAGTCAAGGAGTGGTGATATCGTGCCAGGTAGTGTAGCAAAGATTAAAGTCATTGGCGTTGGCGGGGGTGGAGGTAACGCAGTCAACCGCATGATTGACAGCGACGTATCCGGCGTTGAGTTTTGGACAGTCAACACTGATGCTCAAGCATTATCTCAAGCTCATGCTCCAAAGCGTCTACAAGTTGGTCAAAAACTGACGCGGGGGCTTGGGGCAGGAGGAAATCCGGCGATCGGGCAAAAAGCTGCTGAAGAATCTCGCGATGAAATTGCAGCAGCGCTAGAGCATTCTGACCTCGTTTTTATCACGGCAGGCATGGGCGGTGGGACAGGGACAGGGGCAGCTCCGATCGTGGCAGAAGTCGCCAAAGAATTAGGTGCGCTCACGGTTGGAGTGGTGACCCGCCCCTTCACATTTGAAGGACGGCGACGCACGAGTCAGGCAGAAGAAGGCATTGCTGCGCTTCAGAGCCGAGTCGATACGTTGATCATCATCCCGAATGACAAACTGCTGAGCGTGATTTCTGAGCAAACACCTGTTCAGGAGGCATTTCAGACGGCAGACGATATTTTGCGTCAAGGAGTCCAAGGTATCTCAGATATCATCACGATTCCGGGTCTGGTGAACGTAGATTTTGCAGACGTGAGAGCGATCATGGCGGATGCTGGCTCGGCGCTGATGGGCATCGGCATTGGGTCTGGCAAGTCTAGAGCGAGAGAAGCCGCGATCGCGGCGATCTCTTCCCCGTTGCTAGAAGCGTCGATCGACGGTGCAAGAGGAGTCGTGTTTAATATCACGGGCGGCACTGATCTGACGCTTCATGAAGTTAACGCAGCCGCCGAAATCATTTACGAGGTGGTCGATCCTAATGCCAACATCATTTTTGGTGCGGTGATTGACGAACGGCTTCAGGGAGAAGTCCGAATTACGGTGATTGCGACCGGGTTTTCTCCAGAAGCTCAGCAGCAACAAGTTGCCGTGAAACCGACTGCGTTGCCAAAACGCTCAACGACTCCTGCAACTCCGACGATCCCAGCGTCAAATCCCGACCCCAAGAGCAAACCACCCGGTTTAGATATTCCTGAATTTTTGCAGAGACGCAGAGACCCCAGATAGAGCCGAGATCTCACCAGTTGATTGCATTTTTTCGGTAG
>JBBRMC010000143.1:0-7629 GCA_038231055.1 Leptolyngbyales cyanobacterium | reverse complement strand
CTGATCTGCATTTAGCGTAAACGCATCGGCGGCTTGTGGCGCAGAAACATTTAAATTGGCAGATAGCTGTCTTAACCGAGCGCTAGCTTGCTGCTGCTCTGACAGAACTACTGCTCTTTGCTTACGCAAATCTTCGATCGCGCTAGATAGCTGATCAATTTGTCCAGTAGACACTAGCCCTGAACGAGCTTTATAGCTGGAAAGACGCTGTTGAGTTGCTTCAAGGTTTTGCTGGGAGTCTTTTAAAGCTGCCTTGATACCTTGATTCTTTTCGATTGCCTCTTGTTGCCTCAGTTGAACGAGCCTTGCCTCAAATGCTTGATAAAGCGCGGTCGACTTGTCTTTAGCTTCTTGAGGGGTGCTGCCACTGACCTCAAATGTCATGAGCGTAGAGCTATCGACAAGTTTGACGCGAGGTCCACCAAACTTTTGCACCGTCATATTTAACTGTTTAGCTGCTTCTGCTAAAACAGATTCGCTCGTGATGATGTACTTGTAGTTTTCACGCGGATCTTGAGTTTTGTTGTCAAAAGGAGAACCGACCTGCGAACTTCCGCCACCAATTTGAGGCAGGTTGACGCTGCTGCTAGAGCGACTAGCTGGCAGAGTAAGCGCCCATTGACTGGTATAAGATGGTTTGGCAACGTTCAGGAACAGAAGGGACAAGCCCCAGATAGAAGCATTTGCAACCAGACCTAAGAGCAAATAGCCCTGCCAGTCGTTGCGCTCCACAGACGGCTTGGGAGAATAGGAGGCTTTTGTTAGCTCATTCATAAGCATTAGCGGAACAATCCTCTTATTATATTCAAGGGATTAAGGACATCAGTGATAAAGCGAACAACCCCTGATGTATTCTCGGTTCTAGAGTCATAGCAGACGATCCCATCTCGCGGCATGAGAAAAGGATTATTGGTATTGTCAGTAGAATTTCTTAGAAGGGTTTCGACAGGTTGATCGATGACGGTAGTTTTCCCGGTTGCGCGATCGGTTTGCATCAGGGTGGCTCGGCGCTTTGCATTGGTAGAGATGCTTCCACCCACGCACCCTGCCGAAACGACAGCATTTGAGAAGCGCGTCCCATAGGCTAAATCAGTCGAACGTGCCAACCCTCCAATTGGATTAGGAGTCGTCGCGTTTGAGACGAAGATTGGCACAACCAAAGGAGTTAACTGTGAAGGGCGCACCAGATCATTTTGAATTTTATCTAGGCGAGGAACAATTACCTGATCGCCTGCAATCAAGGGCACATCTCGCTCTGACTCGCCAGAAAGCACGCCTGACAGATCAATTACTTGAGTTCGATTATTGCGAATTAGGCGAATATTTTTGATGTCAGCATCGGGCTTCACTCCTCCTGCGGTGCGAATTGCAGCGGTTAAATAGCGCTCAGGAGGGTAGTTACCTGAAACGGGAATAGTGCCCGCGATCGGAGTCGGAATGCTGACTAGATTGCCGCTCGTTGAGTTGGTGGGCTGGCTGTTAATCAAGACTCGACCGGGTTCAAATGTGGCACCTGATACAGTGACCTGGACGGGTGCCCATTGAAAAACCTTGATGCTGACTCGCAGACCCTCTGCCCTAAATAGACCTTTTTCAATTAAGATACGGCTTACCTGCTGCTCGACTTCAGGAAGTTCTAGCCCGGCAGCAGGGACGGGTTCGAGGAAGGGGAATTGCAGAGTCCCATCCAGGTTAACTTCATATAAACCGCTAATTCGCTGAGATTCAGGAAGATCAGCATCAGCAGGAATGAACAGGCGAAGGCGATCTCCAGGGGAAAGCGGCAATGCAGATGCGGGTGTCACCTGTAAGAGCGTGACACCGACACCAGCTAGGAAAATAGCAGACTTGTTAAATGACATAGGTCAATCTGACTCGTTAAATTCAACTTTGTTCCATCTTGCTTTGGAACTCATTTGAATGTGGTCTAGAAATTACTGTCTGAGTTGTTATAATTCGGAGCAAATACGTCTGTAATTTGCTCCGATTAAGCACCCTGACTGGCTTTCGGTGATTTTGCTAGGGCTTTGACATTGGTCTGAAGCCATTGATTAATCGCAATCACAACTTCTTTCAGCATCATGACCCAGCGAGTTCTCAACCAACTCACCATGGTCAAATAGCATCGAGCTTGATCATACAAGGAGATGGGTGTTTCGGCGATCGCTTTGCAATATTCACCGAAGAGCCTCCAGGTAGGAAACACAATTCGACCCGCGCTATTAGGGTCCCACCAAACTAGAAAGGCGTAAAAGTCGCATTTACCATCTTTAAAGCAGACACTCGTTGACTGTTCAGGGTGTCTACGATTTAGGAATAGGTGTTCAGGAACCTCATGAAATCTCCCCATGAGCGCGAGGCGTGACAAGAGTGCTCCGTCAGCATGACCAAAACTACCGAGTAGTGGGGTCTGACGCAACGTGCTAGAGCGAATCACCCCAAAAATTGGGTAGCACATGAAGGCGCGTTGCATACTGCGAAACCGAACTGGAGGTCTGGAAGACCCTAACTTCAGCTTGCCGTCTAGGTCATGCTGACCCGTGACTTCACTATTTTGATCAATATTCTTAGTCCATGGATAGGCAAGGACAACCCCTGGATCTCGATCGAGGGCTTCAACGCACTCTTCAAGAAACTCTGGTTCGCAGACATCATCATGAGCTGCCCACTTGAAATATTCACCTTGTGCTAGCTCAAAGACTCGATTGCTATTCCAGGTTGCCCCCATGTTGCAAGGGTTTCGGTAGTAGCGAATGCGCTCATCTTCAGCGGCGTATCCCTGACAAATCTCTTCAGTCGCGTCAGTGGAGGCGTTGTCTGAGATGACTAGCTCAAAATCACGAAAAGTTTGACTCAGAATGGAGTCGATCGCTTCTCTAATGTAATTTTCGCCATTGTATACAGGCAGCCCAATACTAACGCGGGGACGATTGCCATTCATCGGTTACCTGTCTCCGTATATATGCTGCCTCTTATCAAACCCGAATGCCCACGAAAACACAATTGATTGAAGAGCCTCTTCATTAACTCTTTTCATTACCAAGGATTCGGTGGAAAAAAGATAAAGAATGGCTTCACGAAAGGAAATTATTGTCTGCTGTCCTTAGAAGACCATAGCATCTGCTGAGTGCAAAAAAGCTTTAGGGCTGTTGCTTGAGGAGGTGAGATTTCTACCACTAAAGTCTAAACAAGTGACGATTGTAGAGCAATCTTTTATTAGGCTGACTTATGGAAGTCTGTCAGCAATTTACAGCAGCAAGGGAGATCGGTTTATCAACCAGCAAAGGGGAGGCAACACTAGGGGGATAGAGGTGACGCACTGGCGCACTGACCAATGGCTTCTGAGTTCTGATGGTGACCGTTGAATCACGATCGTAAGCCAGTTTCGCGCTAGAACGCCTCAATAATAGGGACGTTATTTCTCACGCCCCTACAGTAATCACTCGTGTGTTAAAAGCCAGTTAATGAACGCTGGCAGAAGTCGTAAAAATCTCGTCGTAGTCTTTAGAAAGATTGATCTTAACGTCGGTGAACTCACCAGGGCTAACAGCTAACTCAAGAGCAGCAAAAATGCCTCTTGAGTAGATCGCGGCTGTTTCGGGTTCAACGCCTCCTCGATCGCAAATTCGTTTGTAAAACTCTTCAATCTTGAAGTGGTCTCCCCCTTGTCCTTCCCGTCCCCGGAGATGCTTTGCAATTTCTTCAGGGAGTTGTGCTGCTAGTTGGCTTGCTTCATCACCTACAATTCGCTCTTTCAATGTTTCTAGCGTAATTTGAGTTGCTTTTTCAGCTTCTTCGCGAGAGTCGATCTGTGCTAGGGTTTGCACCTGCTTAATAAATTCATCGTATTTCATGTCTTATCTCCTGAGTGCTGGAATGAGTGTTGTTGAATTCATTCCTCAATAGTGCAGAGAGGTGATTTTAGTCACCTCTACCTTCTGTGTGAGAACAGGAGGTGAGAACATTCCACTGAGAAATTAAACTGGCTTAGTATCGGAAAACTGCGTCTTTTGAGCACTAAGGCTCGACAACCTGCTTTGAGCAAATAGGCAGCGCAGACCAGTCTGTTATGACCTGCGCTATTACCACATCGTATTCTTGCATTAATCTGAGCGTTGATTATTCTTGTTCTACGTCTGGTTTATCTTCAGGTCTTTCAGTTGCAGCAAAGTTTACAGGTGTGACATCTCGATCATTACGAGAGTAGTCTGCTTCGGTTGGAACATTTGCAGGATCTGGATCAATCAAGCCATTTCGATTTGTATTTTTAGTGGCATTTCCTTTATGACTTGCGTGTCTACTACTCATTGCTTTTACCTTATGTTGGTAGGACGATCGAATCCAGCAATTACACCAGATTTTGTATTCTTATTGAAATAGACTCTGAGTAGATTAAATCTGTCTAAAGGCGTTAGTAGAATGGCTTAGGCTTTGACGTTGGAATAGAATAGCCTTGCCAAATCTTGAACTATCTATAGAGGTTGTTTTCGTAAAGTTGCGTGAAGCTTTAGTCAGGTGATTAATAATGATTTCGTTTGAGATATTGGAATCTCTGCCTCTCAGAGAAAATAATTGAATGTGTAGTGCGCCATGAACCACGATCGCAGTATTTCCCCTGATTTTTTTAACCATTTAAGAGACGATTTTTGGCAGTTTGGAAACATTGCCTGGCTGGTTGCGATCGTGGATCGGGTGAGCAACAGCGTTGTAGATGGAGTTCTGTCAGCAACCGACATTGCCCAATTGTTTACGATTAGTTTTCTGGCAATCTGTTGGCTAGTTCTGAATCCTGACCTGACTTATGAAGAAGCGCTCTACGAGAGGCTGAAGACGTTTATTCCTCAGTCGGCTCTCTCCGAAGTTCAAAGATCTGTGCCGTCGGCGAAAGAGTTAATTCAAAAGTATGGATATCAGCAGAATTCGCTATGGCGCGGGTGGAAGATCCACCATGCCGTAATGCCAAATCCTAGAAGTCAGGTACCTGTGATTTTAGTGCATGGCTTTGGAGGCTCGATCGGGCACTGGAGACAGAACATCTCTGAGTTGGCAAAACATCACAGCGTTTACACCATTGATTTGCTGGGCTTTGGCGCGTCTGATAAACCTGATATCGCCTACTCAATCGATCTATGGGTTGATCAACTTCACGAGTTTTGGCAAACCTTCATCGGCACTCCAGTGATTTTAGTCGGCAACTCGATCGGGTCGCTCACCTGTTTAACAGCCGCAGCCAACCACCCCGATATGGTGCGCGGGGTCGCGATGATTAGTCTGCCTGACACTG
Organism: Leptolyngbyales cyanobacterium; assembly: GCA_038231055.1. Taxonomy (GTDB): domain Bacteria; phylum Cyanobacteriota; class Cyanobacteriia; order Leptolyngbyales; family Leptolyngbyaceae; genus Phormidesmis_A. The sequence continues at coordinate 2,345 of JBBRMC010000143.1, read as the reverse complement.
CTAGTCATGAAGAAGCAGTTCCGCCTGCTTTGCGACCTTTAGTGCGAGGGCTACAAGGAGTGTTGACCTCTCCGATCGTGCTTTATCCCCTCTTTTATGTGCTTAAGCAACCCTGGATTACTCGCCACTGGGCAAGTCTTGCCTATGCGGGTCGCGATGCTGTCACCGATGAGTTGCTAGAAATTTTGACCAAGCCGACGAGAGAGCAAGGCTCGGCTCAAGCATTCTGTGCAATTCTAAAGGGAATGATGAGTCCACAGTTTAGCCCCAGTGTGCGATCAATTCTCACCCGCATTAAAATTCCGTCTCTGTTGCTGTGGGGAAAGCAAGACCGAATGATTCCTTCAGCGTCTGCTCGGCAGTTTTTGAGTTATAACGCAGACCTGCAACTTGTCGAACTCGATGCCGCTGGACATTGTGCCCACGATGAATGCCCAGAGCGTGTCAACACAGAACTGATCCAATGGATTCAGACGCACGTGTTAAAAGGCGATGGCGATCGACACTCGTGGGGTAAGCGATTATAGAAGAAGGGTAGAGACAAAAAACAGAGTGAATGGTAAGTAGTGGATAGGGTCAAAGCTATTTTTACAGTCTGCTATCCACATCGGAGTAAGTTATGGAAACTCAAGCGGCGGTTGCCTTCACAGCCGCAAAACCTCTCTCTATAGAGATGGTCAAACTCGAACCCCCTCAAGCCGGAGAAGTGCTAGTCGAAATCAAAGCTACCGGGGTTTGCCACACTGATGCTTACACTCTATCGGGAGACGACCCAGAGGGACTGTTTCCGGCGATTTTAGGACACGAGGGGGCGGGCATTGTTGTCGAAATCGGGAAAGGCGTGACCAGCGTTAAACCTGGTGATCATGTAATTCCGCTCTACACGCCAGAATGTCGCAACTGTGACTATTGCTTGAGTCAGAAAACTAACCTGTGTCAAGCTATTCGGGCGACTCAAGGGCGTGGGGTCATGCCAAACGGAACGAGTCGGTTCTCGCTTAACGGCACGATGATCCACCACTACATGGGCACTTCGACCTTTGCGAACTATACAGTTTTGCCTGAAATCGCCGTTGCCAAGATTCGAGAAGACGCGCCGTTTGAAAAAGTTTGCCTGATTGGGTGTGGAGTCACCACCGGACTCGGAGCCGTTGTCAACACTGCCAAGGTAGAACCCGGAGCAAACGTCGTTGTTTTCGGTCTAGGAGGTGTTGGCTTAAACGTGATTCAGGGAGCGAGAATGGTAGGAGCCAACATGATTATTGGCGTTGATCTCAATCCTGCTAAACGTGCCCTTGCTGAAAAACTTGGCATGACTCACTTCGTCAATCCTAAAGATATTGATGGAGATTTAGTGCCCTATCTCGTCGAGTTAACCAAAGGCGGAGCAGACTATAGTTTTGAGTGCATCGGCAATGTTAACGTGATGCGTCAAGCATTGGAGTGTTGTCACAAAGGCTGGGGCGTGAGTGTGGTTGTGGGCGTTGCCGGAGCAGGACAAGAAATTAGCACTCGACCGTTTCAACTCGTGACAGGGCGCGTCTGGAAAGGAAGCGCATTTGGAGGTGCAAGAGGACGAACGGATGTTCCTAAAATCGTTGATTGGTATATGGATGGCAAAATCAACATCGATGATTTAGTCACAAAAGTAATGCCGATCGCGCAAGTCAACGAAGCCTTTGATCTCATGCACCGAGGCGAGGTAATTCGAGCTGTCCTAACCTTCTAATTCTGATGAAACTGCTCAATGAAAGTCTCTGCTTCGGCGGCAAAGTTGGTTTCTATAGCCACTCATCTAGCACTTGTAATAGTGAGATGAGATTTGCCGTCTACCAACCGCCTCAAGCGACATTGCACCCCGTCCCTGTGCTTTATTTTCTCTCAGGTCTCACCTGCACCGAAGAGAATTTTATGGTTAAGGCTGGCGCACAGCGGTTTGCTGCTCAGCACGGCTTGATCCTCGTTGCTCCTGATACGAGTCCTCGTAAGACTGGAACGCTTGACGAGGATAAAGACTGGGATCTGGGCACCGGGGCGGGATTTTATGTGGACGCGATCGAGCAGCCCTGGCGCGATCACTACCAAATGTATAGTTATGTCGTTGATGAATTGCCTGCTCTTATTCACAAAAACTTTCCGGTGACGGATAAGCAGGGAATCTTTGGTCACTCAATGGGCGGACATGGAGCACTAGTTTGTGCACTGCGAAACCCCGATCGCTATCAATCGGTTTCGGCGTTTGCTCCGATCGTGGCTCCGATGCAGTGTGCGTGGGGGCAAAAAGCGTTTTCTCACTATCTCGGCTCTGACCAAATGCGATGGCGTGATTATGATGCGACTGAGTT